>PCTS01000004.1:17162-18307 GCA_002771565.1 Candidatus Campbellbacteria bacterium CG22_combo_CG10-13_8_21_14_all_43_18 | reverse complement strand
TAGCATTGACGGTGGCAGGGTTATTTACGCCGTAGACACGCGCAAGGTGGTGTCTTTGCGCTTTCCGACATTTTGGTTTGAACCGACCCCGCAGGGACTATTTATGTTGCAAGTGGCGTTCGGACAATCCAAGTATTACAGCGATAATCTAGCCGAAAATATCAAGCGTGGAATCCGCCAAAAATTACGCCGAGGCGAATGGTTAAATCTCGCGCCTTTCGGTTATCAGAATAATCCGCTAAAACATAATATTGAACCGCACCCTACCGAAGCGCGGATTGTTCGCCTCGCGTTTGAAGAATATGTAAAAGGTAGTTATGGATATGAATCTCTGGCGAAATTTTTGGCGGATTTAGGAGTGGTGAGCAAAAATGGAACGCCACTTGCCAAAATTTCCATCAAACGACTTTTAACACACAGAGCATATCTTGGTTTCGTAAAACACGGTAATGAATGGTTTGATGGAAATTTTGAGCCAATTCTTTCTTCCGCATTGCTTGATGCCGTGCAGAAAGTCCTCCGCGCCAAAGAGCGACCGCGCAAGCGAAAAGCGAGACATGATTTTCCGTTCACAGGATTATTTAGGTGTGCGGAATGTAGCAGTATGATTTCCGCACAATGGGCAACTGGAAAATCAGGTCATCGCTATCGCTACTATCGTTGTTCTAAAAAGCGCGGTCGCTGTTCACAACCTTACATCCAAGAATCAGAGTTGGCGCGGCAAATCAAGGCACGGCTTCAAACAATCTCGCTTTGCGACCGATACACCGATTGGATGTTGACGAAAGTGGATGAGTGGAACAAAGAGGAATTATCGGTGTCGCAAAGCGAGGTTAAAAATCTTTCTTCCAAAATCAAAGCAGACGAGGAACGCATGGGGAACCTGGTATCAACTTATTTGGACGGCGATATACCGAAAGAAATATATCTCACACAAAAGGACACTCTCATGCGTTCCTCTGTCGCTTTGCAAGATAAAAAGAAAGATTTTGAAAGCGGAAGAAAGAATTGGGTCGAACCCCTGCGGGAATGGATTTTAGATACTAAACAAGCCGATTTTTTGGCAACATCCGATAATTTTTCTGAAATAAAATCGTTTGTCCAAAAAATCGGAACGAACCCCTTGGTTCGGGACAAATCCGCCC
>PCTS01000004.1:0-17074 GCA_002771565.1 Candidatus Campbellbacteria bacterium CG22_combo_CG10-13_8_21_14_all_43_18 | reverse complement strand
CCATCACGGCGCGCGTTCACTCTTTCAAATCGCGAAGTTTCAATCTGCGGAGAGAGAGGGATTCGAACCCTCGGAGGGTGTGAACCCTCACACGCTTTCCAAGCGTGCGCCTTAAGCCGCTCAGCCATCTCTCCGAGCCATTCTACTTTAAACTTTTGATGAAATTATTTCAAACAAAAACATCCGCCCAAGGCGGATGTTTTTGTTTTAGGCCTTGCTTGCCCTAAAGCAATCTCGGCACATTATATTTCCCGCTCCTTCGCGGGGCTTGAAAGGAAGCTCCGTGATGGCGTTGCCGCAGTCGGAGCAGGTCCAATTGCCTTTGACCGTTTCCCTTTCTTGAAAGGTGTTTCTTCCTCCGTTTCTTTGAGGAGGCGCGCCTTTTCTATGGCAGTCTCGGCATTTTAGATTGCCGGTTCTGGCCGGGTCCGGTTCAAAAGGAAGCTCCGTGATGGCGTTGCCGCAGTCGGAGCAGGTCCAATTGCCTTTGTGCATCTTTCGAGGCTCGTTATTTCCGTATGACACTTTACCTATTTTCTTTAATTATTGACGACCTTAGAGCGTCTCTAGGTAAAGCGATTTTGAAGCTCTATCCTAAACTTCTCTAACGGCGTTTATTATTCTATATCTAAAACTTTTGTCAAACGAAAAATAAACAAAGATAAAATAGAGCCGAAGGAGGCGCGGAATGCTAAAATATCAGCTGTGGCAATCTGTTAAGACCATGAATCAAGAAGAAGCTTTAAAAATAATGAAAATGGGAGCCAATGTTTTTTTAACCGGCATACCCGGCGCGGGAAAAACATATATTCTCAACCAATACATTGACTTTATGCGCCGAGCCGGCCTTTCGCCTTCCGTTACGGCTTCAACCGGCATAGCTTCCACTCACATCGGCGGTGCGACCATTCATTCATGGTCCGGCATTGGAATCAAAAAGAGTTTTTCAGATATAGATATAGACAAGCTGACCCAAAACGAGCGCTTGTATCAAAGATATAAAAACGCAAAAATTTTAATAATTGATGAAATTTCCATGCTCAGCGCCTCCCAATTTGAGATGATTGATGTTCTGGCGCGCGAGATGAGGCAAAATGACAAACCCTTCGGTGGCATTCGAGTCATACTTTCCGGGGATTTTTTTCAGCTCCCGCCGGTTTCCCGGCCCGGTGATGACGACCGCTATGCTTTTGAATCTCCCGTTTGGCGGGAGCTTAATCCGGTTGTCTGCTATCTTCTGGGAACATATCGTCATGAAGATGATGTTTTAAAGAAGATTTTGGATTCCATCCGCAGAAGGGATATCAGTCAAGACCTTAGAAGGAAACTCTTTTCTAAAATAGAGGAAAAAAATTGGGAAAGAGATAATTCTCTAAAAGATGTGACTCGTCTCTACACACATAATGCGGATGTTGATAGGGAAAACGAGGCCAGGCTTGGACAGATTAAAAAGGAGGAATTCTCTTACGAGATGAAGACCAGAGGCAAAAAACATCTGGCCGAATCATTGAAAAAATGGTGCTTGGCGCCGGAGAATTTGCGCCTAAAGGAAGGAGCTCAAGTAATGTTTGTAAAAAACGACACACAAAAACGATATGTGAACGGGACCAGAGGAATGGTTATCGGAAAAGAAGGAGGCTTGCCCGTAGTCAAAACTCTTTCGGGCAAAAAGATATTGGCGGAGTATGCCGAGTGGGTTTTTGAAGAAGACGGCAGGGTGGTAGCGCAGATTGAGCAAATACCTCTTCGTCTGGCTTGGGCTATCACGGTTCACAAGAGCCAGGGCATGACGCTTGATGAAGCGCACATAAATCTTTCAAAATCTTTTACGCCCGGCCAAGGCTATGTCGGTCTCTCAAGAATAAAATCCATGTCCGGACTTTTTCTTTCTGGCCTCAATGAAGAGGCCTTGATGGTTGATGAAAGAGCGGCCCGGGCAGACCGAAATTTTTTAGATCGTTCAAAGATGGCTTCAGACAAGATAAAAGAAATGAATAAAAATGAAATTAAAAAAAAGATTGGGAAATTCTTAAAGGAAGGCGGAGGCAAAGCGCCTAAAGGAAAAGATTTCAGCGACTCCGCATATTGTTCGGCCAGAGTAAAGCCGCTTGAAACAAATTTGTCCACTTATGATGAGACAGCCAAGTTTGTTAAGAAAGAGTATTCAATAAAAGAGATAGCAAAAAAAAGAGAACTAAAGGAAGCTACCATAATCTCGCACCTCGAGAAATTAAAAAGCGGAGGAACGAAAGACTTTGATATCGGATATATGTCGCCCGGCATTAAAGCCGATATTAAAGAATTCAGTAAAATGGAAAAAGCTTTCAAGAAAGTGGGAGAATACAAACTCTCTCCCATAAAAAAGTATCTTGATAAGAAGGGAATTGATAACACCTATAATGACCTGCGTCTGGTTCGTCTTATGCTTTCAAACAGAGATTTCAAGAGTTTCAAGCTTAAAGACTTCGACAAAGAAAAATAAAGATAAGTAAAAATAAAATATAATATATATTATCATATATATTATAGTACATATTATTTTGAGATAGCCGCTCTTATTTTTTTTCAGCCATCTTTTTCAGCGAATCTCGGCATAACATAAAAATAATCTTGTTGACAATAGTCTATATTATCTGTTAGTATCTTTCTGGAGTAATAACTCACCCTCAACTTTTGGAGGAGAGAAACAGGATGAAGTTCTTGCCCAAAGTGGGGCCGCCTATGTGGCTCTCAACCGCAACCATTATCGTCCTCCTTTCGGTTATGATGGCTCTCGCTGTCTATACCGAGTCTGTCGGTCTCATCATCGGACTCGGCCTTACGGTCGTCGCTCTGATGATTATAACAGAATACGCGGCCACGAAGGGAGTCTCTTCCTGGTGGTCCGGAAAACCGGAGACGGCCGAGGCAAGGGCCACGCGCTTTATGGCGTGGGGGACTATCTTTGCCTGCCTCATGACGGCAACGATAGCGGTGGCACTGGCAATCTTCGGAAGGATGTTCTACAAGCCAGAGATGTCGGCTTTGTGGAATCCCTTCAATACTATCCTCTTGAAGGGATTCCACCTCTTTTTTGCGGTGTTGGCTGTCCGCTTTGCCCTGGGCAGCTTTCGCTTGACGCGGAGGTTGCATCTCGACTGGCGGACGCCCTCATGGGGGGAAAGGAAGTTCCTTCCGTCTAGCGGAGGCGAGCCTCCCCAAGTTCGGATGAGGTATAAGAAGCCTCGCATCATTTGGGACGACGAATCCTGGCCTGAATGATGCTGCCGGAAGTTCTGATGACCGGGAGCCCCGCATGTGCGAATCATGCGGGGCTTTCTTTATTGGATTTTGAAATTTCGATATACTTAAGATTGCGGATTAATTAAAATATAAAAGAAAAATTTGGCAGGAAAAATAAATCTAAATCAGGCAAATCTTAAAAAAGAAATAAAAAGCCTTTCCGATAAAAAAATAGCGGAAAGCAATCTTCGTTTTTTTAAAACCGGTAAGGGGGAATACGGAGAAGGCGACAAGTTTCTGGGCCTTTCCATGGCAAAGCAAAGAAGCTTGGCCAAAAAATATAAAAATCTTTCTTTTGCTGAAGTAAAAAAATTTCTTGACAGTAAATTTCACGAAGAAAGAATGATTGGTCTTCTGGTTCTTGTTTTTAAGTATGAAGACAAAGAAACAAGAAGACCGGAGAAAAAAAAGATTTTTGATTTTTACATCAAAAACAAAAAAGCCGCCAATAATTGGGACCTGGTGGACACCAGCGCTCCAAATATCGTCGGTTGTTATCTTAAAGACAAAAAAGAACGAAAAATTTTATATAAAATGGTAAATTCAAAAAATCTTTGGGATAAAAGAATCGCCGTTCTGGCCACTTACGGCTTTATAAAAGAGCGAGATTTAGAGGATATTATAAAAATGTCGAGCATTCTTCTTCAGGACCAAAACGACCTCATTCACAAAGCCGTGGGTTGGATGCTTAGAGAAGCGGGGAAGAAAGACATCAAGATTTTGGAAAAATTTTTGAATAAACACGGACATCAAATGCCCCGGACGATGTTGCGATACGCCATTGAAAAATTTCCCGAAAGAAAACGCCAACATTACCTTCATCTTCGTGAAAAAAGAGCTTAAAGAGCGCTTTCTCAAGATATCTTCCGATATTGAAGTAACAGAAGAAGAAAGTTTGGAAAGTTTAGAAAAAGAAAAAGTCCGCGCGAAGCAAGAAAAGCAATTTCCCAAAAAACCGGCAAAACAGATTTTAATCTGTCCAATATAATACATATTATTTTATTCCAACGCGGCCTACAGCTATCCTGACATAGTTTATAATCACCTCAACAACGCAGTCTATGTTCCAATTCGCGCGAATTGGAACATAGACTGCGGAAACAAAAAAAGAAGTGTAGTATAATTTTGTGCAGTATAATTTTGATATGTAATTTTTATACTTAAGAGATATAAAGGAATTTTGATATGCAAAGATGGGCCACAATTTTTAAGACACTTTCCAACCCGAATCGTCTAAAGATTATCAAGATTTTATCAAACGGTCGAAAGTTTAGTGTTTCAGACATCTCTAAAAAGTTGGATATTTCCCCCAATGCCACCTCCAAACATTTGGTCATGCTGAAAGATTTGAGCGTCTTGGAGGCCAAAGGGAAAAACAATAATGTTTATTATTTTTTGAATAAAAATTTACCGGCGGATTTCAAAAAAGCCGTAAAGATATTTATCTGATCCGCAAACAAAAATATGGTACGTTCCAATTCGCGCGAATTGGAACATAGGCTCGGGTGTTGAGATTATTCCGGAGTTTCAAAAAATTATTATTAAAATTCCGCAAAATTATTATCGGGTTCGGCAAAATTATTCTTGAATTAAGTCCGGGCGCCTAAAATTATTTTCGGACTTGGCGTTACTATAGCGATGTTATGCTCTGAAGTTGAATTCCAAAATTATATTTTGAAATGAAAAAGATTTTATATATCATCCCCGCAATAATCTTAGCCGCTTTAGTCTACTCTTTTTGGAGCGCCGCTCCGCCGGTTGACTATTCCGGCGTATCAGCCGGAGAAATAATCTGGAAAGTAGAGGTGGCGAAAAGCCAAAAGGAGAGAAGCAAGGGTCTCTCGGGAAGAAACTCTCTTGCCCCGCTCTCCGGACTCTTGTTTGTCTTTCCCAGAGAGGATTTTCACGGTATTTGGATGAAAGAAATGCGTTTTCCGATTGACATTATTTGGTTTAATGAAAATCTTGAAGTGGTTGGCCTGAAAAAAGACGCGGTTCCCGAAGACTTTCCCGAAGTCTTTAAACCGGAGGCTCCGGCAAGCTTTGTTTTGGAGATAAACGCCGGGGAAGCCGAAAAAGCTCAAATTAAAATAAAAGACATTTTGAAAATTTTTTAATGTCCTTCGGCAGAGACCTCTCCTTAGCTCTCTTTTTCCTCCGGCGTTTACATCCTGGCCAATTGTTTTTGTAATTTTTATCAACACCCCGGAGACTTTTTGAATGCGTTATCATTATAAATAGCTCGTGTGGAGCGGGTGAGAAAAAGGGGTGGACTTTTCCGCCCTTTGCTCATTCCCCGGACGCTCTTTCTTCATTCCAAGTTCTTCAGAATGTCTCTTCGCCGGGTTTTATCATCAAAAATTTTTATCAAAAGTTTTCCATGTCGCCAATCGTCAAAACAATAAGAAAAAGAAACGGGGAAATAGTTCCTTTTGAAAAAGAAAAAATCACAAACGCCGTCAAAAAAGCCTTTTTTGCGGTAACCGCGCAAACGCACGCAAACGAAGCTAACTACATCACGGAGACAATTGTCCAAAAGATGCAGGAGATTGTTTCCCACAATGACGATGACAAAGTCATTGGCGTTGAAGAGATCCAGGATATGGTAGAACTTGCCATCATGCAGATGGGGTATCATTCCGTAGCCAAAGCATATATTATCTACCGTTTTGAACACACCAAACAAAGAGAGCGAAAGAAAGAAAAAGTCAAAGAGAAAATTGAAGAAAACGCTTTATGTGTCAAAAAAGCGAATGGACGAACGGAAATTTTCTCAAGAGAAAAAATCAGAAAAACTCTAACCCGAACTTCCATCGGTCTGGAGGAAATCGACATTGAATCGGTCATCGGGCAAGTTGAACTTGAGGTCCACGACAATATCGGCACCAAGGATGTGGCCCGGTCGCTTGTTTTGGTCGCGCGTTCCTTCATTGAAAAAGAGCCAGACTACGCTCATTTGGCTTCGCGTCTTCTTTTGGAAGGAATTATTTATAAAGACACTCTCGGCAAAATTTCCGACCGGACCGATTTTGCCGAACACTACAAAGAATCTTTCAAGAAAAACTTAAACCGGGCGGTCTCTCTTCGCTTGTTGGACGAAGAACTCTTGTCTTTTGACTTGGATAGAATTGCCAAAGCCATAGAACCCTGGCGCGATGACTATCTGAAATATCTGGGAACACAAACATTGGCCGACAGGTACCTTATCAGAGAAAGAAAAACGAACGGGAAAGAAATTTTTCTTGAAACTCCTCAATTTATGTGGATGAGAGTCTCTATGGGACTTTCTCTGAATGAAAACGATAAAGAAGGAGCGGCTATCAACTTTTATAAAATTTTTTCAACTCTGCGTTTTATTTCTTCCACCCCGACGCTTTTTCACGCCGGAACGCCCTATCCCCAACTTTCTTCCTGCTATCTCGGCGTAACGGACGACTCGCTTGAGAGCATCTTTGGCGCTTATCAAGACGCCGCTTTGCTCTCAAAACACGCCGGTGGCATCGGTTGGTCCTGGTCTAAAATCCGCGCGACCGGGGCTCGCGTCAAAACGACCAACATTGACAGCAACGGGGTCATTCCATTTCTTAAAATCGCCGACTCCGTTACCGTGGCTATCAACAGAAGCGGACGGCGCCGGGGCGCGACATGCGTTTATCTCGAAACCTGGCATCTTGATATTATGGATTTTCTTGAGCTTCGAAAAAATACCGGAGACGACAGAAGAAGGACACACGATATAAACACGGCAAACTGGATTCCGGACTTGTTTATGAAGCGAGTCAGAAATAATGAAAAATGGACGCTTTTCTCTCCGGATGAGACGCCGGAACTGCACGATACTTACGGCCGGCGATTTGAAGAAATATACGAAGCTTATGAAGAAAAAGCGGAACGCGGCGAGATGAATCTCTTCAAGACCATCAAAGCCCGAGATCTCTGGAAAAAAATGATAACCCAGCTATTTGAAACCGGACATCCCTGGATGACATGGAAAGACCCCTCAAACATTCGCTCGCCCCAGGACCATGTCGGGGTCATCCACAGCTCAAACCTTTGCACGGAAATAACTTTGCCGACCATCCCCGACGAGGAGACCGCCGTCTGCAATCTTGGTTCAATCAATCTTTCCCGCCATATTACCGACAGAGGTTTGGATGAAAATCTCCTGCGCGAAAGCGTTATGACCGCCATGCACATGCTTGATAATGTCATTGATATCAATTATTACCCGACGGAGGCGGCCAGAAAATCAAACTTGCGCCACAGGCCGGTCGGTCTCGGCTTGATGGGGTTCCAAGACGCTTTGTATAAGCTTGGCATAAATTTTGCTTCCGAAGAAGCCGTTTCTTTTGCCGACAAAAGTATGGAAATCATTTCTTACTACGCCATCCTAACTTCCTCTATTTTGGCCAAAAACCGCGGAGCCTATGAAACCTATGAAGGTTCAAAATGGAGCAAAGGACTTTTGCCGATAGACACTCTCGGTCTTTTGGAAAAAGAAAGAGGAGAAGAAATTCCGGTGGACAGAAATGAACTTCTTGATTGGAAGCCGGTCAGAGAATCAATCAAGAAATACGGCATGCGGAACTCCAATTGTCTGGCCATAGCGCCGACTGCCACCATCTCAAACATTGCCGGTTCTTTGCCGGCCATTGAACCGATTTACAAAAATATCTATGTCAAGGCCAATATCAGTGGGGAATTTATTATCGTCAACCACTATTTGATTGACGACTTAAAAAAGGAGAGTCTTTGGAATGAAGAAATGCTGGAGCTTATTAAAGGGCAAGAAGGAGAGCTCGATAATATTTCCGCTATCCCGCGGCGCATAAAAGACAAATACAAAGAAGTTTTTGACATCTCTCCGGAATGGCTTATAAAAATTGCGGCTCATAGAGCCAAATGGATTGACCAGAGCCAGTCTCTGAATATCTTTTACAAAGGCTCTTCCGGTTCCGAACTCTCCAGAATTTACCAGTACGCTTGGAAGATGGGGCTTAAAACCACTTATTATCTTCGGACTTTGGCCGCCTCCGCCATTGAAAAAAGCACCGTCTCTTTGGAAAGGCAGAATGTCCAGTCAAGCGTTTCCAAGAAAACGGATGACACCGCTCCTTTGGTTGAGGCTATGGTTCAAAGAATTAGAGAAGAAGTCAAAAGCGAGGCCGAGGCGTCAAGACCGAAGAACAAGAAAAATTACAAATCAACTTCTTCTCCCGCGCCGGCGGCGGTCTTTTCCGGGTCGGCAAATTTACCGGCAGAAACCGCCTCCGGTGAAAAGCTTTGTAAAATGGAAGACCCGGAATGCGAGGCTTGTCAGTAGTTTTGAAAACATAATTCCGTCAGAGCCGGTTTGATTTTTTTGTTGTCTTAATTTTTAAATTCTTAATTATGTCTAAAAAACAAATACTTAATAATTCGGAAGTTGACCCGAATAAAATTTTGCCGATGAATTATCCGTGGGCCAGAGCTCACTACAAAACCGGAGTTTCCAATAACTGGGTGCCGGAAGAAGTTTCTATGCAGCTTGATGTTGAGATGTGGAAAAAGAAAGGTTCGCGCGGCCTTTCCGATGACGAGAGAAAAATGATTCTCTACAACCTCGGTTTTTTTTCAACGGCCGAGAGTCTGACGGCCAACAACATCGTCCTTGCCATCTATAGGCATATTACCAATCCGGAATGCCGGCAATATCTTTTAAGACAAGCTTACGAAGAAGCCATCCATACCGATACTTTTATTTATATTTCCGACACTCTTGGTCTTGACCCGAACGAAATATATAATATGTACAAAACCATTCCCTCCATCAAAGAAAAAGATGATTTTGTCATTGAAATGACCAAATCGGTCTTTGATCGGGATTTCAAAACCAAAGGCGTAGAAAACATTCAAAAATTCGTGCACGACTTGGTCGGTTACTATGTCATTATGGAGGGCATTTTCTTTTATGCCGGTTTCGCCATGATGCTTTCTTTGCTTAGGCACAACAAAATGGTTGGCGTTGGAGAACAGTTCCAGTTTATTTTGCGGGATGAGACCGTGCATCTTGCCTTCGGTTCCGACCTTATCAATACCATCGTTGAAGAAAATCCGGAAATTTGGAGTTCCGAATTCAAAAAAGACTTAGTCCTTAAAGTTAAGAAGGGGGTGGAGCTTGAGAAGAAATACGCTTATGAGGCTCTGCCCAGAGGCATCTTGGGTCTTCGGCCCGAGGCCATTGAACAGTATTTGGAGTATGTAGCGGACAGAAGGCTTGATAGAATCGGCCTTCTCTTGGAATATAAAACGGCCAATCCTTTTCCTTGGATGAGCGAAATTATGGATATGAGGAAAGAAAAGAATTTTTTTGAGACAAGAGTAACCGAATACAGGACGGGCGGACAACTTGATTGGGATGAAGAAAATAATACCCCGCTATAATACATACTATAGTATATATTATAGTATATATTATAGTACATATTATAGTACATATTTTTTGCCGACTTTGGCGCGTCTTAATGTTTCGGTTTTGAAGCAAAGGTTTTGAAACAAATGAAAAACCCGCCGGTTAGACGGGTTTTTCATTTGTCGTTTCGCGTCTATAAGCCGAATTCTGTATCAAGTCCCGGCAAGCCGGGGTTTGACGATAGCCATTTGTCTGGGATGGTCGTTGCCGGCCACCTCTAGCGGCACTCCGAGCCCCGGCAAGCCGGGGCTCGACACGGCCTTGCACGCAGGTAAGGATTTGGCCGTTTCACCCAAACTCTATCTAAAGACAGAGCTTGGCTACGCTTCTTTCAAAGCGCCCGTATCCCTTTCGGGACACAGCGTCTCTGTTCGCACCTCTGTCAAGCTCTGTCCAAAGACGGGGCCTGACGACGGGCGTTACCCGCTACCATTCTTCCCGTGAAAAAAGCCAAAAAGCTTTATTTTCCCCGGAGCGTGTTCGGACTTTCCTCACCGATGCCATAAGCTGTAAAACTTGCGGCCTCGGCGCGGCTATCCGACGCGAAACTTCGGCCATTATATAATAAAAGTTATACGAAGTCCACAGTTTTTTTGCAAAACAACCTTGGCTAGTTATAATTTGATTGTTATAATTTAAGCCTTTAGGAACTAATTTATAAAACCAATCATGTTGGAAAATCAAGATCAAATAACTTCGCCCCATCCGGTCGCTCCGGTAAAAAAAAGAATGGCGGAAAAGGCTTCTTTCTTGACATTGTTAATTTTGGCAATCCTCGCTCCGATATTTATCGTCCCGAGTTCGGTTTTTTCGGTCCAGGCGGGGAAAGTTTTTGTTATCGTCCTCGGCGTCATTTTGGCTTTTTCTTTCTTCGTGGCCAAGGCTTTGCGCGTGGGCCGGATAAAACTCCCGAAGGGAGTCATCTTTTCTTCCGCTTTGGCTATTCTTGTCTTTGGTCTGGTTTCAACTCTTTTCTCCGGAGCTGTTAAGGAATCATTTTTTGGCTTGGGGGACGAAAGCAGCACTTTTCTTTTTACTCTGGTTTTGTTTTTGACTCTTTTTACATCCTTTAAAGTTTTGAATTCCACAAGAAAAGTCTTGAGTCTTTATTCGGCTCTTTTCATTTCCTTCATCCTTCTCTTGGCCTATCAGCTTCTTCGCATTATTTTTGGCGCCGATTTTTTAAGTTTTGGCCTTTTCTTGACTCCAACCTCATCGCTTCTTGGAAGGTGGAACGATCTCTCAACCGTCTCCGGCCTCTCCGTGCTGATGCTTCTCGTTTCCTACAAAGCCTCTTTGAATCTTGGCCTTTTCAGAATTCTGAAATTTCTCCTTTTTGTTTTAAGCGCCGTTTTTTTAATCGCGCTCAATTCTCTCCTCGCCTGGGGTCTTCTGGGTTTTGCCTCTCTTGTCCTTTTGGCTTATACCTATCTCTTGAGAAGAATTCCTCTTGCCGAGGAAAAAGTAAAAATAGTTCCGGAAGGAATTTCAAAGTTCAGCCTTGTTTTGCTGATTTTTTCCGCCCTCTTCATACTGATTCGGGGGCCGGTTGGAAATTTTATGTCAACAAATTTTAATCTTTCCCGACTGGAGGCCAGGCCGTCTTTTTCCAGCACTCTTGAGATTGCCAAAGATACGCTTTCCGAAAGCCCGGGCTTTGGCACCGGGGCGAACAGATTTTCCATTGCCTGGGGGAAGAGCAAGCCCTTGCCGGTAAACAATACCGTCTTTTGGGATGTAAATTTTAATTACGGCCTCGGATTTATTTTGACCGACCTTGTAACAAACGGCCTTCTGGGTTTCATCGCCTGGCTTGTTTTTCTCGGAAGCCTTTTGCTTTTGGGAGTCCGCTCTCTTTTTATGCCGATTGTTCTTGATAAAGACTCCCGCTTTGTTTTGGTTTCGTCATTTTTTGGCATACTCTATCTGTGGGCTTTTTCCATTTTTTCCGTTCCCGGGACGGTAACCCTCTTCTTGACTTTCCTTCTGACGGGAATTTTTCTCTCGGCTTCCTCCCGGGCGGGGCTTGTCAAAGAAAGGGATATTTCATTCTCCGACTCTGATGATTCCAAGCTCGGGTTTGTGACGGTTTTTGTCTTGATAGTCGTTTTAATTTTGAATGCCGGACTTCTTTACGCTTCCGCCGGAAGATATTTGTCTTTGACCTACTCTCAAAAAGCTCTTAAGGCCGTCAATGTGGAGGGCAATCTGGAAGACGGGCTTCGCCATATGAACAAGGCCTTGGCTTTGGCCAAGACGGACAACAATTACAGGCTGATGTCGCAAGTTCATATCGGAAGACTGAATCGTCTTTTGAACAATCAAGAGCTTGCGGGGACGAAGGAAGGCGCGGCTGAATTTCAACAAATTCTTGGCGCCACCATTTCAAACGCCCAAGCGGCCACCAGAGAAGATGAAGCCGATTATAGAAACTGGCTCTCTCTGGGCAATATCTACGAGGCTATTATTCCCCTGCAAATCCAGGGGGCCTATGAGGGCGCTAAGGCGACTTATGAAAGAGCCGGCCTTGAGAACCCGACCAATCCTTCCGTTGACCTTTCTCTGGCTCGCCTTGAAGTTCTGAACGGAGACAACGACAAGGCCAGAGTCTTGATAAATAATTCGTTGCAAAAGAAAAACAATTATACCGAAGCCATCTTTCTGCTGTCCCAAATTGAGATAAACGAGGGCAATATTACAGACGCCGTCAAAGCCGTTGAGGCCGCCTCTCTTATTAACCCGAACGATCCTCTGACATTTTTCCAGCTGGGATTTTTGAAGTTTAATCAGAATGACTATGAAGGCGCCATTCAGGCCTTGGAAAGAGCCGTCATCTTAAACTCAAGTTATTCCAACGCCAAATATTTTCTGGGTCTGGCCTATTACAATGTCGGCAGGGTTGAAGAATCAATCGCCCAATTTAGCGATGTTCAAACTCTGAATCCCGAGAACGCGGACATAAAGCAGATATTGGAAAATCTTCGTCTTGGCAATTCACCTCTCTTGAATGTCAATGTGCCCGGAGAAGGAGAGGAAGTGGATTCCTTACCTCTCCAAGAGTCATAGCCGGCTCTTATGGTCAAGAAAGTTCTGAAACTTTTTAGGGGCGAGATAAAAGGCCTGCATCAAGCGGCCTATCTTCTGGGGCTTTTTGCTTTTCTTTCGCAAATTCTCGGTCTTGCCAGAGACAGGCTTCTAGCCCATTCTTTTGGAGCGGGGGAGACTCTTGATATTTATTACGCCGCTTTTCGCCTGCCGGATTTGATTTTTGTGGCTATCGCTTCAAGTGTTTCCATTTTCGTTTTGGTTCCTTTTCTGATTGATAAATTAGACAGGAAGAAAGAAGAAGCCAAAATTTTTGTTGACAATGTCTTCTCTTTTTTTTTCGCTTTAATTGTTTTTGCAAGCTTTGTTTCCTTTGCTCTGGCCCCCGCTCTTTTGCGTCTTCTTTTTCCGGGTTTTGAAGCTTCGGCTCTGGATTCTCTCGTGGGGCTTTCCCGGATATTTCTTCTCTCGCCGATTCTTCTCGGTCTCTCAAACCTTTTTTCCAGCATCACCCAGGTTTATAAAAGATTTTTTGTCTATGCTCTAAGCCCGCTTCTTTACAACTTGGGAATTATTTTAGGAATCGTTTTTTTATATCCGGCCTTCGGGCTTTCGGGTCTCGGCCTGGGAGTGGTTTTTGGGGCTTTTCTGCATCTTTTGATACAGGTCCCCGTTGTTTCCGGTTCGGGCCTCCTTCCGTCTTTTCGGCTTAATCTTGATTTGAAAGAAATTTTTGATGTCGTTAAGATTTCTTTTCCGCGAACTCTGACTTTGACTTTATCCAATATCACCATCCTGGTTTTAATCTCTCTTGCTTCGGTTTTGGGAGAAGGCTCAATCTCCGTCTTTAACTTGTCCTTTAATCTTCAGTCGGTGCCGCTTTCCATTATCGGCGTCAGTTACTCCGTAGCCGCCTTTCCGACTTTGGCCAGATTTTTTTCAAGCGGGGACAGGGAAAAATTTGTCGGGCACATCATAGCCTCGGCTCGGCATATTATTTTTTGGTCTTTGCCGGTCATTTTTCTTTTTATTGTCCTGCGGGCCCAGATTGTTCGTGTCGTCCTGGGCTCGGGGCAATTTGGCTGGGAGGACACCAGGCTTTCCGCCGCCGCTCTGGCTCTTTTTGCCGTCTCGGCTCTGTCCCAGGCTTTGGTTATGCTCTTTGTCAGAGGATACTACGCCGCCGGTTTTACCAAAAAACCTCTGATTGTCAACGCCTTTTCTTCAATCTTGACGATTGTTTTGGCTTTTGCTTTGGTCAGCTTGTTTTCTAAAAACGACTCTTTCAGATTTTTTTTGGAAAGTCTGCTTAGGATTGAGGATTTGCCGGGCACCTCCGTTATTATGCTTCCTTTGGCTTATTCTTTGGGTATGACCGGAAATCTTATCGCTTTGTGGATGCTCTTCAAAAAAGACTTCAAAGAATTCCTCTTGCCCTTGAAGGACGCGTTTTTCCATAGCATTGTCGCTTCTTTCTTTATGTCTTTTACCGCCTTCTATTTTTTGAAGATTTTTGACGATGTTTTTGACATTAACACTTTTTGGGGTATTCTTCTGCAGGGGCTTTTTTCGGCTCTTGCCGGAGCGCTTTTAGGCCTCCTCCTTCTTAAGATTTTCAAGAATAGAGAAATGGAAGAAATTACCCGTTTCGTCAGAACAAAATTCTGGAAAGTAAAAGTTATCCAGGGAGAAACGGAGTCTTTGTAAAAATGCAGGATACTAAAAAAATCAGAAATTTTTCAATTATCGCCCACATAGACCACGGCAAGTCCACTCTAGCCGACAGAATGCTGGAGCTGACAAAGAGTGTTCCCCAAAGAAGGATGAAGGAACAGCTTCTTGACACCATGGAGCTTGAGCGGGAAAGAGGAATTACCATCAAGATGCAACCGGTGCAGATGCTTTTCTCTTTTGAAGGCCAGAATTATATTTTTAATCTTATTGACACTCCAGGACACATTGATTTTTCATACGAAGTTTCCCGGGCTCTGAAAGCCGTTGAAGGGAGCATCCTTTTGGTTGACAGCACGCAAGGAATTCAAGCCCAGACACTGACGACGCTTTCCCTGGCCAGGGACCTTGGTCTTTTAATCATTCCCGCTCTTAGTAAAATTGATTCGCCTTTTTCACGGACGGAGGAAGTAGCCGAGGAGATTTCCGAACTTTTGGATTGTTCGAAGTCAGATATTTTGAAAGTCTCCGGCAAAACCGGCCAGGGCGTCCAAACTCTGATGGAAGAAATCGTCAGACGATTTCCGCCGCCCGGGCACAACCCCGAGACCGACTCCGACTTTCGTTCTTTGACCTTTGATTTCAAATATTCTTCCCACAAGGGCATCATTATTTACACCAGAGTTTTTGACGGAGAGGTCAAGAAAGGCGACGCTCTTTTTCTCCATGCCGGCCAAAAGAAATTTAACGCTTTGGAAGTGGGGAAATTTGCTCCCGAAGAAATCCCCACCCCGATTCTCGGCCGAGGGGATATCGGCTATATTGTTACGGGTGTCAAGGAACCCGGAGTGGCTTATGTCGGAGACACGGTTTCTTTGAAAGGAAGCAATTTGAAACCTCTTCCCGGATTTCAAGAACCTAAGCCCGTTGTCTGGGCCTCCGTCTATCCCGATAGCCAGGATGACTTTCCTCTTTTAAGGCAGGCTCTCTTGCGGCTTAAACTTTCTGACTCCTCGTTTTCTTTTGAAGAAGAATCTTCCGGCGCTCTCGGCCGCGGCTTTCGATGCGGTTTTTTGGGCATGCTTCATCTTGAGATAATCACGGAACGCATCAAAAGAGAATTTAATCTTGGCATTATCGTGACCACTCCGAGCATTACCTATGAGGTCATAACAAAGAAAAAAAAGAAATTTTTCGTCTATTCCCCGGTCTTTTTTCCGGAATTCGGCGAAATAGACGAAATTTATGAGCCATGGATAAATCTCAAAATTATTACTCCGGCCAACTATCTGGGCCCTGTTTTAAGGCTTTTATTTTTGCACGAAGCCGAAGTGGGCGACACTCTAAGTTTTAAAGACGGCAGAACTTCGGTTGATTCCAAAATGCCCCTGCGAGAGTTGATGAGAAATTTCTTTGATGAGCTGAAAAGCGTTTCCTCGGGCTATGCCTCGCTTTCATATGAAATCGGAGAAAGGCGCAAAGCCGATGTTGTCAAATTGGATCTTCTGGTGGCCGAGGAATCCGTTCCGGCTTTTGCCCGCATTGTTTCCAGAAAGCGCGTGGAAGAGGAGGCGGAAAAAGCGGTTGAAAAATTATACGATATCTTGCCGAGGCAAATGTTTGTTACAAAAATTCAAGCCAAGGCCTTGAGCCGGATACTATCTTCAAAAACTCTTAGCCCTCTACGAAAAGATGTTACCGCTAAACTTTACGGAGGAGATGTAACTCGGAAGAAGAAACTTCTAGAAAAGCAAAAAAAAGGCAAAAAAAAGATGAAAGAGGGAGGCAAAGTCAATATTCCCCAAGATGTTTTTATGAAGATGATGCGCTCGGGCTAAAGAGTCTTCAAAAACCTGTTGCGACTTGCAGAAAAATACCTATCTTAGGGCAAAAGAGGATGAGAAAAGAAGCACCATGCTGATAATTATCAGGATGGAAAGGAAAGTCATAGCCACTTTTGCGATTTTTTTGGTTTTTTTATGAAAAAGCATGCTTTCTTTTATTGTATAATAGAATTGTCTGATATAAAAATATGGAAGATTTCAGAAGGCAAAAAAGGAACAAGAAAAACTCCTACTCAAAGCTTTTGATTTTACTCCTTCTCCTGCTGCTTGTTGTTTTTGCCAGAGGCGCCTGGACGGTTTTTGTCAAAAGTAAAGAAGCCAAAACAAAGCTTGACGATAGCAAAGAAGAGCTTCTTTTGCTTCAAGGCAGAGAAGCAAATCTTCAGGAAGAGATTGGGAGTTTGAGCACGAAAAAAGGAGTGGACGAAAAAATAAGAACAAAATTTAGGGTGGCCAAGGAAGGGGAGATAATGGTGGTTCTGATAGATTCTCTTGAATCAGATGAAACTTCAAAAGACAAAAAAAAAGAAAGTTTCTGGGCCAAACTCTGGCCATTCTAGTTTCCCGCCGCCTCTGATCTTTCGCCCCCCAAAATCGGGCTTCGCCCCATCCGGTTCAAAGCTCGCTGGCCAAGTCTCCTAGTTTTGGCGGTTCAACCGCCAAAACTGGCTAATTTAAGTGCTCTGTGGCAGGAATCCAATCTTTTCCCAATTTTTGTGCGCCGGGTCACCGCCTTCGGCGGGATAAACCAGGATTCGGTCACGAGTTTCTAATTCATTTC
>PCTS01000033.1:7391-25671 GCA_002771565.1 Candidatus Campbellbacteria bacterium CG22_combo_CG10-13_8_21_14_all_43_18 | reverse complement strand
TTGTTCTCATATTCTTTTGTTAATTGCTAATGATAACAAAAGAAAACCGGACAGCGTGTCCACTTTTTGGGGTACAGATCAATCAGCGGGGGGGGGGTTGAACATGCTCTAAGCCGCTTCTAAATAACAACTTTTTCGGAGGCTAAATTCATCAAGAGGCTTGCTACCGCGGCGATGGCAAAAGTCGCCGTAATGCCAAAAAATCCTATGACCGGAATGGCTAAAAGCAAAATAAATCCCTTGCCCAAGAGAAGGGATGATTCTTTTAAGACCGTAAATTCATCCACGAAATGTCCATTGTCCGCCGCCTGGCCATAGACAGCCGTATCAAACGAGCTGGCTTGCCACCCTGCCGAAATTATGATAAGTGTGTGAGAAAAAAATGCCCGCGCTTGTCTCAACGAACATTTTTACGAGCCAGCCGGTTGTGTAAAAGACGGAGCTTAGCTTCAGAACTTTCTTCTCTCCCACTCTGTCAACGGCGCTTCCCACCACAAAACGCAGAACCATCAAAGCGATAATGGTCAATGTCGTAATCATTCCGACGGAAAAATAATTTCCTTTCAGAAGAATAAAGATAAATATCGGCCAGACAATACTCCCCACCCCGTCTTGAACGCCGTTGGCAAAATTTGAGACGACGGCGGGTCTCAAATTTTTTCTGAAAAACTCCCCGATGAGTTTTCTAAAACTCCAGGCGTATTTTTCTTTCGTCTCTTTGATGTAGAAAAGAGGAATAATGGAAACGAAGACGAGCAATGTCGCTATCAAAAAAAGAATATCGTAGCCGCGCAAAACAAGCAAAAGACCGCTTAAAATGGGCAGGAACGCCGAAATGCCCCCCGAAACATTTGAAAGAACGGCAATTTGTTTGCCTCTGTTCTTTTGGTTTGTAAATTCGGCGAATTCCACATGATAAGGCACCCAATAAAACATCTTAAAAATGACGAAAGCCAAAGAAAAAACCAGAAGATATAAAAAAGGATTTTGCTCCCACATAAACATTGAAAAAACCGTCAAAGCCAGGAAAAAAGTCCCAAGTATCATCAGCTTCTTCATGCCGACTATGTGCAGAAGTTTCGCTCCGAAATGCGTCGCCGGAAAAAAAATGATATAGAGTAGGCCGTAGAGCAGGAGAACATCCGTTATGGAATTTCCGAATTTTTCAAAAAAGAAAATAACCCCGAAAATTCCATAAACTCCCAACCCTATCTGAATCAAAAGCCGGTTCAAGTAAAGATAAACGATATTGGACGAAAAATTTATCTTATTATAATCCAGAAATTGAAAATTCATGGGCTAGATTATATCATTTAGCTCTCTTGATTTCTCTCCTGCTCTCTATTAGGCTTTAGATTATGGAAACGGATGAAAAGAAGGTGGAAGAAATTCTCTCCCGCGGCGTTGTTGATGTTATTTTGAAGGACAATTTAAGAGAAAGAATGCTTCGGGGCGATAAACTGCGAGTTAAACTTGGTATTGACCCGACGGGCCCGAATATCCATATCGGCCGGGGTTCAACCGTCAAAAAACTGAAAGAATTTCAGGACTTGGGACATCAGATCGTTCTCATCATCGGCGATGGCACGGCCAGAATCGGGGATTCCTCCGACAAAGATGACAGCCGAGAGAAACTGACGGTTGCCCAAATTAAAAGAAATGAGGAAAAATATTTAGAGCAGATCGGCCGAATTATTGACATCAAAAAAACAGAAGTCAGGCACAACAGCGAATGGATAGATAAGCTCACCGCCACAGACTGGGTGGAGCTCGCTTCTCTCTTCACTCTTCAACAAATGGCGGAGCGCGAGAATTTTGCCTTGAGGATGAAAGAAGGCAAGCCGGTGGGGTTTCAGGAAACCCTCTATCCCCTTTTGCAGGGCTACGATTCGGTGGCCATCAAGGCCGATGTGGAGATTGGCGGCACGGACCAGCTTTTTAATCTTTTAGCCGGTAGAAAAGTTATGAAGCATTTTGGATTGGAAGCACAGGATATCTTAACCCTTCAGCTTCTCGCCGGCACGGACGGAAGAAAGATGTCAACCAGCTGGGGTAATGCCATTTTGATTATTGACCGGCCGGAAGAAAAATATGGCAAGATGATGCGTCTCCCCGACCAGCTTATTCCGGTTTATATGGAAAGCGCCACGGAGCTTCCGATGGAGCGCGTGGAAGAAGTCAAAAAGTCCATAGAGCTTGGCGACTCAAACCCTATGATTTTCAAAAAAGAGTTGGCTTTTGCCATTGTTCGGCTCTATGACGGCCTTGAAGCGGCCAAGACGGCCGAGGAGTATTTCAAAAAAACCGTTCAGGAAAAAGAAATTCCGGAGACGATTCCTTCAACCGAAGTGGAAGAAGGCCGGATGGATATCAAAAACTTTTTCAAACTTCTGATTAAAGCCAATCTCATTAAAAGCAAAGCCGAGGGCCTAAGGCTCTTGAAAGAAGGCGTCATTTCTATCGGCGGCGAAAGACTGCCCGAAGATGTTAAAGAAGTAAAATTTTCAAATGGTGTTGTCGTCAAAGTCGGCAAGAGAAGATTTTTAGAGATTAAAATTAAATAAAAAAACCATAAACAACACCAGCCCGCGCTTTCGGCGCGGGCTGGTGTTGGCCTAACTTCTCGCGAAGCCTCTCTTTAGTGACCCTATCGGGATTTGGTCACGAGTTTCTAAGTATTTTACTCCAGGCATTCGTAAAATACTAAGAACTCTCGACCCCGACTCGGCGACAAGCACTCGCTCCGCTCGTCTTGTATACCGCCTCCGTCTTTCAAATCCCGTAGGTTGTCTGTAAAACATAAGGACCCGACTCCATTCGGAGCCAGGTCCAATGTTTTGTGATGAAATCATATCCTTTGCTCGAACCTATTTCCAGTCGCGAAGCGACTGGAAATAGGTTCGAGCGGCGCGGTATACTCTCACCACAATCGGAACAAGGTCGTTTTTGCACTGGTTTTTTTTGGTGGGGGGCAAAGAAAGCCAGTGCGAAAATCTGTCCACTCTTTTGGAAGTTCCGATGGTGGTGACCCTACCGGGATTTGAACCCGGGTTTCCAGGATGAGAACCTGGCGTCCTAGACCAGGCTAGACGATAGGGCCCTTCGATTTTGCTCCCCCCGACTTTGCTCGGGGCAAGCTGATACAGTTAAAAAGTTTAAAAGTAAAAAAGCTAAAAAGCAAGACGGTTTTTACAAACAAATTAAAATTATCGCTCCGTGGACAGACAATCATCTTTCTGCTTGTCAGAAACAGCATATCTAAGTGTACTTTTTTTGGCTAGAAATTAATAGATTTCTATCGATTTTGCCACTCTTTCTCCTGCCGAACCAGAAGAAGTTTTGCTTCTTCGGGTCTGGCTAAAATTTTTTTTGTCACCTTTTCCAGTCTCAAGGATTGGGAACCTTTGATTAAAATCAGATCTCCTTTTCTGATAAAGTTTTTCAGAAATTCTCCGGCCGAATCGGAATCTTCAAATTCATAAATTTTTTCTTTGGGAAATCCGGAATTTCTGGCGCCCTCCGCTATAAATTTCGCCCGCCGGCCCACCGTTAGCAAAAAATCCGTAAATTCACCGACTATTTCTCCACTGACCCTGTGCTCGTTTTTTTCAAAACGACCAAGCTCCATCATATCTCCCAAGACCGCAATTTTTCTTCCGCCTCCTTCTTCCGTTTTTTTTATTTCAATGGAGCGGAAAGCTTCCAAAGCTTTTTCAAGCGCCACGGGTGAAGAGTTGTAAGAATCATCAATAACGGTTGAATCGAATATCGCGTCTAGGATTCTCATTCTTCCGGCCGGGCTTTTGAAATTTTGAAAAGCCTCTATAACCTTTATGATATTCAAATTAAGAGCGTGAGAAACCGCTACGGCCGAGAGTATGGAATAGGCAAACTGTTCCCCCAGGACTCCCTCAAGAAAAACTGGAAAGCTTCCACCTCCGACATTAACCTTGAAATTAATGCCCGCCGGTTTGCTTTCTTTATAACTAACCTCCAGGTTGCTTGCTCTGATATTTGCTCCTTCGTCAAAACCGTATGTCAGGGCATGCTTGCCGGAACCATCTTTGATGCTTCGAATTTTTTTGTCGTCGTAATTTAATATCAGCGCTCCTGAGTTTTTCAGAGTTTTTAGAAGCTTTATTTTTTCTCGGAAGATTTCTTCGGGAGAATTAAAAAATTCCGCATGGACGGGCACATCAGGGAATCTGCTAAAGACGACCAAATCAGTTTTTATAAGCCCCGCTATGAAGTCCATATCTTTTGGGTGATCTACTCCCGCTTCAAGTACAAGCCATTTTGGATAAATATTCGGCAAAATAATCAGCAGGGCTCCCTCAATTATATTTTTGAACCATTTCCACGGACTCCCCCAGCCGGTTTCCACCCCAAGGACGGCCAAAGGAATTCCAATTTCGGAATTATAGCTTTTTCGGCTTTTTCTAACATAGAACGATGTGTCAAGAGCCGCAAAAATGGTTTCTTTAGCCGAAGTTTTGCCGACACTGCCGGTTATGGCTACAATTTTAGGTTTGTATTTCCGTAAAACTATCTTAGCTTCAATGGAAAGGATGAAAACAATAATTTTTTTAAATATTTTTCGCACAGCTTAATTATATAAGGTTCTTTTTTTATTTGTGAATTCTTTGTGCAAAACAAAAAAGAAAAGGGGGCCCCGTCAACGTGCATAAGCGTTGACGCGCAATGCACTCGGGGACCCCCATGTCTAAGAACCAGCCTACCTGATGAGCTTCCACACTCATCAGCTCTGCCAATTTTGTGGCCGGCAGTCTTGGCATGTAGTTCTCGGTGTGGAGTCATCCCGAGAACCCAGGTTCTCGAGAGGCACTCCACGGCCTCTCTGGCTCGGTGCTCTGGAAAAATACTTTAACCCCCTCGAGCACAAAACGGAGGATTTTGGGCGCTTGGTTAGCCCTTTGCGTTCCCCACCCTCTTTCCCTAAAGAAAAGAGGGTGGGTCGAGCCTTCAAACATCTACTGTCTAGAAGTATAGCAGATTGAAATTATTTGTCAAGCTTTTTTATTTAAATTTGAGGGGATATTTTTGGATAATCTAAAAAGACCATATAAACAGCTCAACAAAGCCATATATTTCAAGCAAAATATACTCTTATCACAATCTATTCTAGTATTCTATAGAATACTAGAATAGATAAATTAATTTCTAAATTTATTTAGAAATTTTTTACTTTTGACTTTTGAACCAGCCGGACCGTTAAAATTTTGCAAAATTTTAACGGTCCGGCGGTATCTCGTAGTAATTGATTAGGAATTTGGCAATATCCATAAAAGGCTTTGTCAATGTCTCCGAAGCGTATCTTGCGCCCTTTGGATAAACCGTGTATAGAAAAACCAAAAATTTTGGTTCATAAGCCGGGAAGTAACCAAAAAATGAATGTAGAAACCTGTCTTTATAGTATCCTCTCTCGTTTGGGTTGGCTATCTGGGCCGTTCCGGTTTTGGCGGCTATTGAATGATTGGGCAAAGCGACAGTCCCGCCCAAAAGAGCTTCGTCCACAACCCGCACCAACATTCTGGTAATCTCGTCCGCCGTTTCTTTTTTGATGGTTCTTTTTTCTTGGTTTTTATTGATATTAATAGTTTTTCCCGGACCGATTTCATAATCTATTTTTTTTACAAGATGAGGAGTTGGTAAAATTCCTCCGTTTCCAAGCGCGGAAAGAGCTCTGGCCATCATTATGGGTGAAAAAGCGACACCTTGCCCAAACGAAGCCGTGGCGTATTCAATTTTTCTGGAGCTGCTTAAATTTTTTATGAGAGGGGAGGCTTCGTTTGGCAAATCTATGCCGGTTTTTTCCATAAGCCCAAAGTTTTTTAGATAATCAAAAAAAACATCATTGCCCATCTCGTTCGCGACAAAGGCGGCTCCGGTGTTAAGAGATTGGTTTAAGACTTCTTGCATATCAACCATTCCCCTGCCCTTTCCGTCAAAGTTTGAAATTTTATAACCGTCCAGCTCCAAAAAACCCTTATCGTCGTATGTCGTCTCTGTTTTGACCGCTCCGCTGTCAAGGGCGGAAGCCATGGTTATTGGTTTCATAATTGAGCCAAACTCATAAACATCTTCCACCAGCGAATTTCTGAAAATACTTATATCCTCTTCTTTGCCGAATTTGTTCGGATCAAATGAAGGAGAAACAACCAAGCCGATAATTTCTCCGGTTTTGGGGTCAATTATCACCCCGGCCGTGAGGAGGGAGTCTCGCTCTTCCTGAACCTGGTTCAGCTTATTTTGAAAAAAAGTTTCGACCACCGGCTCGATGGTGGTAATGATGTCACCTTTTTCGCGAAGTTTGTTCTTTTCAAATCCTTGGCTTAAATTTGAAAAAATTTCCGCAAAAAAATTTATGTTTATTCCTCTTTCTTCTCTCTCTAAGACATTTTCGTATTCTCTTTCCAGACCGTAGCGTCCGCCGAAATCATTGTCTTTAAAACCGGTAAAACCCAAAAGTTGGGCGCCAACACTGTTGCCCGGATAAAATCTCCATTTCTCTTTCTCTATGCTGACACCTTTTATTTGCAGAGCCAGAATGGCCAAAGCTTCTTCCTCTTCCACTTTTTTGGCGATTTCTTCGTAAGTGTCGTCTTTCTTGCCCGATCTGAAAAAGAAAGACTCGTCATCTATGTCCAAAATTTTCTCAATTTTGTCATGAACTTCAAGAGCGTCTTCAATCAGGTTCGGGTTCATCGAAATAGTGTAACCCGTTTTAAGTGTGGCCGCGGAAATTAAATTTCCGTCTTTACTTTCAAAATAAATAGCTCCTCTATCGTAAAGAGATTTACTGGGATTTAAGTACTGCCTCTCACCTTTTTCTCTATAGGCTTCGCCTCTTACTACCTGGAGGAGATAAAGTTGCCCCAACAAAATCAGGACAACCAGCAAAAGGCCCGCCGAAATTATTCTGATTCTCGGAAGAAAATATTCTTTCATTTTTTAATTTTCCTCGAAGGTCAGGATTTGGCCGAGGGTTTTTCTTGAAACAAATCTTACATCTTGAATCTCATTGTATCCCAAAGAGTAAGCGAAATCCAAATCTATTCTGTTTTCAAGCTCTATATATCTTTCCTCTAAGGAACCCACCTTGACGTCAAGTTCTGAAATTTCTTCTTCAACCTTCTCTCTTTGCACAACATTTACTATGGCCTGTTTGACAAAATAAATGTACATGGCCGCAAAGAAAAATATCAGGACAAAAAGAAACACCATGATTCTCTTTTCCAGATGAGGGTTAAAATGGAAAGTTTCTCCCCTGATATTTAATTTTTTAATTGTCAAAGCTTTCATTTTTTTAGCTAAACTATTCTAGTATTCTATAGAATACTAGAATAGTTTAGCGAATAGTTTAGCTATATTATTTTCAATTTTGTTTTTCATATTCGTCTTTTTCATATTCATCTCTTGTATTTTTTATATTTTTTCAATGATTCTAAGTTTGGCGCTTCTGCTTCGGGGGTTTTCTCTCAATTCTTTTATTTTTGGCGTAATCGGTTTCTTGAAGAGAATTTTTCCGAGACCTTCTTCTTTCAGTTTTCTAAAATATTTTTTAACCAGACGATCTTCTAGCTGATGAAAAGATATAACGGCCATTCTTCCCCCGTTGCGAAGCTTTTCAAAAGCGTCTTTGAGCCCCTCTTCCAGAGCCGGCAGTTCTTCGTTTACGGCAATCCTTAAAGCCTGAAATGTCTTTGTGGCCGGATGGATTTTTTTTCCGCTTCTTGATCCTCCTCTCTGCCCTTTTTTCTGTCGCTTGGGTAGCGCTTCTTGGATGATTTTGACGAGCTCTTCCGTTGTTTCCAATTTTTTTTCTTTTCTTCTCTCAACGATTTTCTTTGCGATGCGTCTAGCGAATTTTTCTCCGCCGAAACCCCAAATAATTTGAGAGATGTTTTCTTCGGCCCAATCATTTACTATGTCTTTAGCCGTAAACTTCGGATTTTCTCCAAAATTCATCAGGAGCGGCTCGTTTTTTTGGAATGAAAACCCTCTGCCGGAGGATTCCAATTGCTCGGAGTTCAGACCAAGGTCAAAAAGTATCCCGTCAACTTCTTTTATCTTGAGTTGATCCAGAATTTTTTTTATTTCTCTGAAGTTTTTGTTTACAACTATTTTTTTTGCCTCTCCTTTTTCCAAAAACTTCAAACTTTTTTGCGCTCTTTCCGGATCTGCTTCTATTCCGATAAGCAAGCCTTTTTTTCCTATAATTTTTGAAAGAGCAAGAGCATGGCCGGCGCTTCCTATGGTGGCATCAACGAAGATTCCGCCTTTTGGGGGCTGAAGCCCCGAGAGCACTTCATCTAAAAGAACACTTTTATGAAGCATGAGATTTTAAATAGCCCCGACATCGCCCAATTTTTGAGCCAGAGCATCGGCTTTTCCTTCAATTTCCTTTTTGTAGCCGGCCCAAGCTTTCTGGTCCCAAATTTCCGCTCTGGCGTGAACTCCGATGACGGCCACTTTGTTTTTAAGTCTGGCAAACTCTTTCAAGAAATCCGGGATAAGAATACGGCCGATGGAATCCACCGAAACTTCAACGGCGCCTCCCAGCATAAACCTGTTGAAGCCTCGGCTGTCGGATTGGCCAACACCCAAATTCGCAAGCTTCTCTGAAACTTTTTTCCACTCATTTTCCGGATAGACAAACAGACAATTATCCAGTCCGTGCGTTATGACAATCTTTTTTCCAAGTTCTTTTCTGAATTTGACAGGCAAAGAAAGTCTTTTTTTATCGTCAATGGTATGAGTGTACTCTCCGATTAACATGACTTTTTAGATACAAAATTCGTTTTTGCTTATCTAAAAAAGTTGCCCTTTTTTAGTTTTAGTTTGAAAAACGAAAACAGGCGGCAGTAAACGACCTCCACAAATCGCTTATTTACCACTTTTTCCCACTTGTGCTACATTTTATAGCATTTTCTCCCACTTTCAAACATTTTATAGTGTGGATAACCGCAAAAGTCGCTTGCTTAAAGCGACTTTTGCGAGGTAAACAAAACACAAATCCCAAATCCAAATAACAAACTTTTTTAAACTAAATTTAATAAAAGATGAATATATTTTTCAAAAATAGGTATATGAGAACATATACAAGGTTTTATACCAATGTTTTGCAAAACATTGGTATAAGATTGACATAAAAAATCTTTTGTGTAATATTAGAAGCAGAATCTAGTTCCCTAACAACTAACCGAGAGGTTAAGATGGGAATAGAAAAAAAGGTGAATCTCCGTTTTACGGATGACGAGCACGTCCAGAAAGCTTACGACAGAGGTTTCGCCAAGGGCTACGAGCAAGGCAGGAGGAGTAGCGGTGCCTCGATGCTCTTTCTGTGCCTCATTTTCTTCCTCTGCGGCATGTTGCTCATGCTGTGGATGCCCAACATCTCCGTAGGATAAGACTCTGTAAGGCTCGCCGAAAGGCGCAAAGACCCTACGGGGTCTTTGTTTTTTGATTAATAAAAAACAACACATTCATATATTGATATATGAAAGTATTGAGATATAAACCTTAGACTCGAAACCAAAAGACTAAAGTAAAAACAAACTAAAAATTATAAAATTAAAAATTTAAAAATTAGAGATTAAGCCGGAGCTCTTAATCTCTCGGTTTCATCAGCGGGAACATCTGCGTTTCTCTAATCGGCTTATCCACCATAAAAGCAAAAAGTCTTTCTCCGAAGCCGAAACCGCAGGTCGGGGGCATGGCATATTCAAGCATCTCCACAAATTCATGGTCCGGCACCATAGCCAGAGAGTCTCCTTTTTTTAAGAGTTCATTTTGCAAATCAAAACGGGTTTTTTGTTCAATGGGGTTGTTCAGCTCCGAATATCCGTTTCCCACCTCGCTTCCGGCGATTATAATTTGAAATCTCTCAACCGTCTCCGGTCTCAAGGGGTCCTCTTTGGCAAGCGGAGAAACAAGTTTCGGATGATTGACCAAAAAAGCCGGGCCGGAGATGCTTTTTCTGATATGTTTCCATAAAGAATCAATCAGTCTTTCTCTGTTTTCTCCGTCATAGACGACTCCCAATTCCTCCAACTTTGCTTCCAAGTCGGCCTTGGGAGCTTCAAGAACATTTATTCCGGTTTTATCTTCAATTTCTTCCACATAGTGGATGACCGGCCAGTCGCCGTCCAGGTCAAAAGAATGCCCTCTCGTTTCAAATTTTGTCCGGCCAAAAACTTTCCGAGCGATTTCTTGATACATTTTTCTTGCCAATTTCATTCCGTCTTTATAATCGGCGTAAGCCAGATAAAATTCCATATTTGTAAATTCCTGAAGATGTTCGGAGCTTGAGCCTTCATTTCTATAAACTCTGCCTATTTCAAAAGTTTTTTCAAATCCGGCGGCCATCAGTCTTTTCTGCCACAACTCTCCGACCGATATCCTTAAGAAGACATCTATGTCAAAATCGTCGTGATGCGTTTTAAAGGGCTTGGCTTCCGCTCCTCCGGTTGTTATTTCAAGAGTCGGAGTTTCGACCTCCAAAAAACCCTCGTCCTTTAGAAATTTTCTCGTCGTTCCCCAAAATTTTTCTTTTAATTCAAACATTTTTCGCAACTCCGGGTTAAGCAGGAGATCCAGATATCTTTGACGGTGCCTCGCCTCCGGGTCCTGAAGGCCGTGCCATTTTTCCGGCAAGGAGCGAAGGCTCTTTGACAAAATAGTCCACTTTTTGACCAAAAAAGACTTTTCTCCTTTTTTGGTCTTGTAAGCTGTTCCCGTACTTTCAATAAAATCGCCGACATCTATGTTGTCCGAAAAGAGGTTGAACAACTCTTCTTCCATTTCATCTTTTTTCAGATAAAGCTGTATGACACCATGGCCGTCGTCCAAATTGGCAAAAATCAGTCCGCCGAAACTTCTCTTTGAAATCAGGCGCCCGGCCAGTATGGTTTCTTCCCCGCTTCCTAGAAGCTTTTCAAAACGTCCTAAAAAACGGCCAACCGATTCCTTGCGGTTGGATTTGGCCGGATAAGGATTAATCCCTTTCTCCTTCAGGGCTTCAAGTTTTTTAAGCCGCTCTGTTCTTATTTCTTCAAGGGAAGCCACGGATATTTATGAAAAATTATGATTAAGCATTAAGCCTTCTAAGTATAAAGTATTTTGAAAAAACTTTTAAGCGCTTTAAAACTACTGACTATCGCTTAATTTCTCAGCGCAAAAATTTGAACCAGGCTTGCGCCTTGAAGCTAGGAAACCTTCAATATCTTATACTTTATTTTAGCTCCGTTTGGAACCCTGAAAACAAACTCCTCTCCCTTTTTTTTACCCATCAGCGCGCTTCCCATTGGTGAATTATGAGAAATCCAACCCCTGCCGGAGTCGGCCTCTTCCGAACCGACGATTAGAAATTCTCTTTTATCTTTTTCTCTTTCTTTTTGAACGACGACGCTGGAGCCTATTTCAATGGCTTCTCCTTTTTTATGCGAGACAATTTCCGCGTTTTTTAAAATATATTCTATTTTTCTGATTCGATCCTCGGTCAGAGCTTGAAGCTCTCTGGCTTCATGGTATTCGGCGTTTTCCGCCAAGTCTCCCAAAGTTTTGGCGTACTCCAATTGGCGGGCGTTTTCGGTTCGCTTGGTTGTCCTAAGAAAATTGAGCTCGTTAGTGAGCTCATTATATTTTTCTTTTGTCAGATATTCTTTTCTTTCGTCGTCCTCCATTTTTTCTTGCCTCCGGACATTCTAAATATAGGCGACATACTATATCCTTCAAAAAATAAAGTCAATAGGAACCATGTCTCTCCCATTTGGACGTTGAGCATCCAAGGGTTATTTTTCTGCTTCCTCCAGGTATTCGGGGGTGTTTTGGCGCATCCAGTCTATCAAATTAGTGGCGACAAAAAGTCCTCCGATCGGGTTCTTGCTTTCTCTTCTTTCCATAACCACGGCAAAAGCGTATCTTGGTTTTTCATACGGCCAAAACCCCAAAATCCATGAATTTACGGATTCTTTCAAGACGCCGAGTTCCGCCGTTCCGGTTTTTGCGGCTATCCGAATATATGGAAAATTCAATGAACCGGCTGTGCCGGAAAGAACGGCTTCTCTCATACCCTCTCTGACAATTTCAAATTTACCGTCGTCAATCTTTATTTCTTTTTCCACTATCGGCATTTCTCCGGCCAGGACGGTCGGTTTCAAAAGTTTCCCTTTGTTTGCAATCATGGCCGCGCCTCTTAAGACTTGAAGTGGCGTCAACTGAAAACCGAATTGCCCGATTGAAGTAATATATGTGTCTCCCAGTCTCCAGTCGTCATTGAAAACCTCTTTTTTCCATCTTGGATTCGGCACCACTCCGTCATTTTCCTCTCCCACATCAATGCCCGTAATTTTTCCAAAACCGAAATTCTTTAAGTATTTTTCTATTCTTGTGATGCCGAGCCCTTCCTGGTCTTCGTATCCTCCTCCGATGGCATAAAAGTAAACATTTGACGAGACGGCCAAAGCTTTTCTCATATCAACAAAACCATGAGCTTTCCAATCTCTAAAAACGCTTTTTTGCTCCGGGTTATAGGGGTTCTGAATGGAAATACTGCCGGTGCTTAAGATGCTTTTCTGTGGAGAGATTATTTCTTCCTCCAAGGCGGCCAAAGCGATAAAAGGTTTGATAATGGAGCCCGGAGTGTAGAGGCCCGAAACCGCTCTGTTCAAAAAAGGTTTTTTGGGATCGGAAGTATAGGCCGATATTTTCTCCGTGTCTTTCTTATTCGTTAAAACTTGAGAATCATATTCCGGATAACTTACAATAGCCAGAAGCTCTCCGTTTTCAACATCCATAATAAGGCCTGCTCCGCCCTGAAAATCGGAAATTTTGGCCGTCTGCTCAATCAATTCATAGAGTTTATTTTGGATTCTCCAGTCTATGGATAAAACTATGTCTCTTCCGTTATCTGCTCTGTCAATGACGCTTTCGGACAAGGTCTCTCCGAAAACGTTCGTTTCAATTATTTGCAGACCCGTTTCTCCTCCAAGCTCTTCCTCAAAATATTTTTCCACCCCATCCTGGCCGGAGATTTTATATTCGTAATATCTTCCGGAGCTGTCTTTTTTGGGGTAATCGACAAAACCTAAGAGGTGTGACAAGCCTTTTTTCGCCATATATTTTCTTTCCGGGAAATCCCGTTCTTCTTCGGCCAAAGCATTCCAAGCCAGCTCTTTCCCGTTCCTGTCGTAAATGATGCCTCTTTCCGAAAATTGGATGATATTTTGCAAATTATTATCCTGGCTTCGGAGCTTCAGTTCTTCCCCCCTTGATATCTGCAGATGCCAAACTCTTCCGGAAAAGACTATTCCGATAAACAAAAAAATAAGAGATGTTGCAATTATCGTCCTTTTATTTATCGGTTTTTCCATCCTGCCTTCAAACTGGCTTGTGTTGAATTTCGGCAGGTTGCTTGAATCAAGAAAAATTTCATCGGGGGCGATATCATTGTTGGCTTTGCCGATTTTCCGGAAATTTCTTTTTTTTCTAAACATTGTCCGGGTAAAATTTAAGATATTTTTTAAAATATTCCGACAAGACCAAAAGAATAAAACTGAAAATAACGGCCTGATAAGCCCCATAGAAAGGAAGTCCGTTTACGGTAAAAATAAGGTCGTAAAAAGCGGCGTAAACAAGCCCCTCGTAAAAATTTTTAAAAAGGAAAAATCCGGCCAGAAGCAGGATACCAAAGAGCCACCAATTCAGGAGAAAAATGGAAAAAAATAAAATAATATTGAAAAAAAATCTATTCATTCCGCTCTACCAAAACCCACTTTATTTGATTTATGTCCCACGGAGCTTTGAAAAGGATTTTTTGAAAAGAGTCTTGAGGACGGCTGTCTATGAAATCCACGACGCCGACAAGCGTTCCTTCAAAAGCCGGGGAAATTATTTCATCTCCAATGCCGATCTCGACTCCTCTCGGCAGAATTATTTCAAAATTTCCTCCGCCTCGCCCCGTCGCTTTGGCTCGAATTCCTTGAAGCCCCACTTCCACCTTATAAGAGTTTCCGGAAGCGGAAAGAAGCTTGACTCTGGAATTTTTGCCAAAGACTTCGTCAATAAGTCCGACCAAGACCGCTCCCTCAACAAAAACCTTGTCTCCCTTTCGGACATCCTTTTCTCCGAGGTCAATAATCAAGCTGTCATAAATAGAGCCGGCGCCTTTTGCCAAAACCCGAGCCAGCGTCATCTTATCCGATTTCTTTCTTCCCAGAAGACTTTTCAGTTCCGCGTTTTCTTTTTCCAGCAAATTCAACCGAAGATTTTGAAGCTGAAGTTTTTCTATTTCTTTTTTCTCTTCCTTGTTTTTTATTATAAGTTCGCTCTTTGAACGCAAAAGATCTCTTGCTTCGGTCAGATTAAGAAGAACGGTTTCCCGCAAAAACCACAAAGGCTTTCCTATAAAAATAAGATTTCTCGGTATCAAAGTCGGCAGAAGAAGAGACAAGAGAATAAAAAGAAGAAGCAACCCAAAGAGAATGAAGGGAATTTTCTTGAAAGAGCTCCTATTTCTTTGGCGGTATTTCTTCTTCATTCCTGACAAGCAAATCCTCATAAATTTCCAGATTTTCCAGAATCATACCGGTCCCTCTGGCCACCGATGTCAGCGGGTCTTCGGCCGTATAGATGGGAATTTTCAGCGCCTGGCGCAAGGTGTCGCTCAAGCCTCCAAGAAGCGCTCCTCCTCCGACCAAATAGACTCCGTGCCTCATAATATCCGAGATAATTTCCGGCGGGGCCTCCTCCAAAACTTCTTTGATTGACTCAATAAGCGTGTCAATTGACTGGGAGAGAGCTTCTTTCAGGTCGGTCTCGGTAAAGATGACCTCTCGGGGCAGACCCGTCACCAAGTCTCGTCCTCTGACAACCGTTTCAATTTCCTGCTTGCCGTTTATCATGGCTCCGATTTCCATTTTTACTTTTTCGGCGGTTTTTTCTCCAATCAGTATTTTGAATTCATTGCGAATATAAGAAACGATATCTTCATTAAAACGCTCCCCCGCCACCTTAACATTCTTTGCTGTGACAATTCCGTTTAGAGATATGACGGCGATGTCCGTCGTTCCCCCGCCGATATCAATAATCATATTCCCGATGGGGCTGTCAATCGGAAGCCTAATACCGATGGCGGCCGAAACGGGTTCCTCAATAATGTGCACTTCTCTCCCTCCGGCGTTTTGGGCCGCGTCTCTGACCGCCCTTGTCTCAACATTGGTAATGCCGGAAGGCACTCCGATAACAATTCGCGGTCCCAGAAGTTTTCTGTTTCCCTCCTGGGCTCTGTTTATGAAATACGAAAGCATTTCTTCCGCCACTTCAAAATCGGAAATAACTCCTTCCACCAGAGGCTTTATGGCCGTGATATGAGCCGGGGTTCGGCCGAGCATTTTATTGGCTTCTCCGCCGATTGCCACCACCCGGCCCGTCTTGGCGTTTAATGCCACAACCGAAGGCTCGTTGATGATAATCCCCTTTCCCCTGACATAGACAAGGGTGTTAGTCGTCCCCAAATCCACTCCGATCTCATTTGAAAAAAATTTAAAAAATTTTTCTCTGATATCGCTGAAAAATTTTCTTATGCCGTTCATTGAAGCAAGCTGTTTAAAATTTTCTCTTTTGCCACTTTTTTAACCTCTCCCGTCTTTCTGTTTTTTATTTCCAAAGTTCCGTCTGCCAGATTTTTTTCGCTGACGACGATTCTATAAGGAATGCCGATCAGGTCGGAGTCGGCGAACTTTTCTCCGGCCGGCGCCTCTCTGTCGTCATACAGAGATTCAATTCCGCTTCCGAGCATTTTCTTATAAATTTCTTCCGCCTCCATTCTGACATTTTTATTGGCCGCATCTAGAGCCACGATATGAAATTTAAATGGCGCCACCGCCTCCGGCCAGACAATTCCGCTCTTGTCGGCAAAAACTTCCACAATGGTTCCCATCACCCGGCCCGGACCGATGCCGTAACTGCCCATCCAGACTTTTTGCTTCTTTCCCTTTTCGTCAAGATAATACAAGCCTTGAGATTCGGAGAATTTCGTGCCTAGATTAAAAATATTCCCGACCTCCACCGCTTTTTGGGGGACCAGTTTTTTCTCTTTGAAATCTTCAATGTTTTCTTTTTCCTTCAAAATTTCTTTATTCAGAGCGATTCTTTTATTTTCTTCTATATAGATAGTGTCTTCTCCGTTCGGAGTGATTGTCTGGAACTCGTGAGAAAATTTTGAAAAACTGCCTCCCGAAGCGAAAGTTAAATAGGTAATGTCGCCCAGTCCCAGCCTTTGAAAAATTTTGCCGTAGGCTTTTTTGGCTTTCTCATAGAACTTATGCTGTTCATCTTCCGTTTTACAGAAAGAATACATATCTTTCATCAGAAATTCGCGCCCTCTCATCAGCCCGGATTTGGCTCGTGTTTCATTTCTGAATTTAACTTGAATTTGATAAGGAAATATCGGCAGGTCTCGGTAGGAAGAAATGTGGTTTTTCATCAAGTTTGCCAAAGGCTCTTCATGCGTAAATCCCAGACCTACTTCCGTTCCGTTTTTAAGCTTGCTTTTGAACCAGTTGTCCACGATAGTCTTGTCCCACCTTTTTGATTTTTGCCAAATTCCTTTTTCTTGCAGAACGCTCATGTGAATTTCCTGCCCGCCGATAGCGTCCATTTCCTCTCTGATAATTTTATTTATTTTGTTTAATGTTCGAAGCCCCAGAGGCAGATAATTATAAACACCGGCCATTTCTTTGCTGATAAATCCGCCTCGAATCAAAAGTTCGGCGTTTTTTGAAACCTCGTCTTTAGGCGCTTCTTTTCTGGTTTTGGTGAAAAGTCTTGATTGAATCATGGCTTTATTTTAAGCCATTTAGATTATGAGGTCAAAGAGAAGAAAAAAAGGAGAAGGCTGTGTATATTCCGAAGTTCAGAAATTTTTGATAAAGCGAATTCGATGTTTCCTAATCTCTTTTGTTTATCAATTTTCTGTTTTCTAACCGTCTAAGCGTTTTTCCCGTTCCTCCAATTTTCAGACTATTCTAGTATTCTATAGAATACTAGAATAGTCTGATTCTGATGCCACTGCTACCATAAATCCGGAAGCCATTAAACTTCCGTGTCACCCGTCGGGAAACAAGGGGTTTTAAAAAAGTCTGGCTATATCGTTCCAAGTCACAATGACCATCAGAAGAATAAGAAGAGCAAAACCCGCTCCGTTTGCCCAGTTCTGAATTTTCGGATTTATGGGCGAGCCCTTCAATTTCTCAATGACGATGAAAAGAATTCTTCCTCCGTCAAGAGCCGGGAAAGGAATAAGATTCAAAACCGAGAGATGCAGAGAAATCAGAGCCGTAAAAGAAAGCAAGTAAACAAAACCTTGTCTGGAGGCCTGACCGGCCAACCCCGCGATACCGACGGGGCCGGCAACTTGCGAGAAATCGGCGCTTCCGGAGAAAGCGTCAACAATAAAATTTGCCAGAGAGACGGTAATTAAAACCAAAAGATTTCCGGTTATTTTTGTCCCTTCCCAAAAGGCTTTGAAAAAAGGAAGTCTGACGATGCCGATATTCTCCATCAAGATGCCAATAGCCACTCCGCCTTCCACTATTTTTTCTTCACCTTCCAGTATTTTCGTTTCTAAAACTCCTTCTCTTTCAATGCCGAGAGCAATCCCTTCGCCTCCGCTTTCCAATATGCTTTTCCTGACTTCCGCCGTGTCGGGGTTTGTCACAAGCAAATTTTTTACCTCAATTGAGACAATTGAATCTCCGGCTTGAAGCCCGGCTTTTTCCGCGGGAGAATCCGGCAGAACTCCGGAAATCAAAAGGCTCGCGTCTTTGGCGTATTGAATATTGCTTTCGTCAAGGGCGCTCGGCAGTCCGATTAAAAAACCTCCCGTGATCAAAATCCAGGCGAAAATTATGTTAAATATCACTCCGGCGGAAAGAACCAAAATTTGCGTTCTTTTGGGCTTATTTTGAAAACTTCTTTCTGTTTCTCTATTTTCTCCGTTTTCCTCGCCCGGGTTTTCTCCGAAAATTTTTACAAAACCGCCGAAGGGAATAAGGTTTATTGAATATCTTGTCTCCCCTCCTTTCGGCCTCCAGGAGAAAATTTTTGGCGGAAAACCGATGCCAAATTCATCCACTCTAATGCCGGTTTTTTTGGCCAAGAGGAAATGCCCGAGTTCATGGACTAAAACTAAAATAGCCAGAATTATTATAAAAATAATTATTGTCATTTGAAGTTTATAAAGTTTAGAAAGTTAGAA
>PCTS01000033.1:0-7358 GCA_002771565.1 Candidatus Campbellbacteria bacterium CG22_combo_CG10-13_8_21_14_all_43_18 | reverse complement strand
GTTTATATAGTATATATTATGCTATGTATTATAATATATATTATAGCATATATCATCCGGCTTTTTTCTCTGCCTTTATCGATTTTCGAAATCAGTTTTGAATTTCGGTTTCTTTTCTCTTGGCCATCTCCTCCAAGGTTTTGGTGTTTTGGTCAATAATTTTTTGCATCTCGTCTTTCAGCTTGAATTTTTCATCTTCCGTGATTTCTCCAGCTTTTTGTTTTTTTTGGATTTCGTTCCAAACATCGTCTCTTTCCCCCCTTATTCCAATTCTGGCTTTTTCCAGCTTTTCTTTGGAAAGTCTTATTAAAGATTCTCTCCTTTCCGAAGTCAATTCCGGAAAAACTACCCTAATGCCTTTGTCATCTGCGCCGACGGAAAGGCCGAGCCCGGCTTCCGAAATGCCTCTTTCAATTTCTTTGGCCTGTTCCGGATTATAAGGAGAAATTCTCAAAGTCCGGGGATCTTCTATCCCTATCCCCGCCACCTGACTAATGGGGCTTTTAGCCCCGTAATTATCCACTACCACTCCGTCAAGGATAGCGGGCGTCGCCCTACCGGTTCTCAAAGTTCCAAGTTCTTTTTTGAACCATTCTTCCGTCTCTTTTATTTTTTGCTTTAATTTTGAAAAATCGTAATTCATATCAGATTATTCTACCCGTCTTGAAGGAGTAATCAAAGCTATGTGTTCCAAAATTTGCTTGATGGAAGGCGAACGGTCGCGCAAAAAACCTCTGAATTTCAAAAGAGTTTTCAAATACTTTTTTTTTTCTCTATCGGCTTCTTTGATGTTTTCTTCTTTGTAAAAAATGTTTTCCAGACCATCCAAAAGCTTAAGGGCTCTCATTCTGTTTTTTTCTTCGCCGATTTCTTCGGCTATTTTGAGCCTTTCCTCTTCTTCCGCTCTGATAAATTTTTCAGCCTCGGAAAAATTCGTTTTTGAGAAGACTTTCGTAATGCGAAGCCTTGATTTGAATGTTGGCAAAAGATTTTCACTTGAGGAAACGATAATAAAAAAGTGCGTCTCAAGACTCGGCTCTTCCAGGATTTTAAGAAGAGCGTTCTGCGCTTCCGTTGTCATATTGATAATCTCCAGAAGAATAATCTTTTTGCCTCCGCTAAAAGCTTTTCTTGATTCAAAGCCGATGACTTCCTTGCTTTCATTGATGCCGAATGTCTCATACGCTCCGGAAAAAATGTCCGGATTTCCCCTTGTTCTTATACCGAGATTTTCCAATTCTTCAAACAGAATCTTTTTGACTTCCGCAAAATCGCCTTCAAAACAATGCGCGTGATGTTTCCAATCCACAAAATTCATAAAGTTTATAAAATCAAATGTTATCTTCTATATTTTTCTACAATTTTTCTAAATGCTTTCTTGTCTTTCTTCCTTGGCTGGCTCTCAAGGTTTTACTTCACAAACTTTTAACTCAAGAAACCAATTATCGCTATCTTTTGGCTATAATTGATTTCTTGTATGTTTCCAGATGAAGAAGGGCGATGCCGGTTCCTTTGGCCACGCAGAAAAGGGCGTCGTCCGCCAGATAAGCCTTAACGCCCGTTCTTCTGTAAATAAGTTCAGGCAGATTGCGAAGTTGGGACGAGCCCCCGGTCATGATGATACCTTTATCAATAATATCGGCCGAGAGCTCCGGCGGCGTTTCTTGAAAGACATCCTTGATGGATTTGATGATTTCGCGAAGTTCTTTATTTATTCCCCTGACGATTTCATTCGTTCCAATTTCCATAATCTTCGGCAATCCGGTTATGAGGTCCCTCCCTTTGATTTTCATTGAAAGTTCTTCATCAAGCGGCACAGCCGAGCCGATGGCAATTTTGATTTCTTCCGACATTCGGTCTCCGATTCCGAGATTGTAGGTTTTTTTGACGTAATCAGCGATGGCCGAGTCAATCTTATTGCCGGCGCATTTCACCGAAGTCGAGGCTACAATTCCTCCCAAGGAAATAACGGCCACATCCGTCGTCCCACCCCCGATGTCCACAACCATATGGCCCTCCGCGTCATAAATCGGAATACCGGCGCCGATGGCCGCCAAAATCGGTTCTTTGACGATATACGCTTGCTTGGCGCCCGCTTTCATGGCCGCCTCTATGACCGCCCTTCTTTCCGTGGAAGTTACGCCGGCCGGAACCGAAACCATTACTTCCGGTTTCCAGATATTCCATCTGCCCAGAGCTTTGTTTATATAGTAATTAAGCATAGCTTCGGTTACCCTGTAATCGGCAATAACCCCGTCTTTCATCGGCCTGTAAGCGACAATATCGTCCGGCGTCTTGCCTATCATTTCCTTGGCTTCCAGCCCGACGGCCACAATTCTGTTATCGCTCTCCGAGACGGCCACGACGGATGGTTCGTTCAAAACGATTCCTTCTCCGGGCAGATAAACCAAAGTGTTTGCCGTGCCGAGATCTATTCCCAATTTTTTTTTAAAAAAAGACATCTAAATTTATTTGGCCCTTTCTATTGAAACTCCTATTTTTTGCAGCTTTTTTTCTATGGCTTCATAGCCTCTGTCAACATAATACGCGTTTTCTATGACGGAGTCACCTTGAGCTAAAATGGCTGCGATGATAAAAGCCAGTCCCGCTCTTAGGTCCGGGCCGTGGAGCGTGCCGCCTTTGAGACGGCTCGGCCCTTCAATGGATATTTTCTGCGGATGCCAAAGGCGGATTCTTGCTCCCATTTTGTTCAAATCTTCGGTATATCCAAACCTGTTTTCAAAAATAGTTTCAAAAATACTGCTTTCTCCTTTTACTTGAGTCATAAAAACGGCCATCGGCGCTTGCAGGTCTGTCGGAAATCCGGGATACTCGTGCGTTTTTATTTCCAGAGGTTTGAATTCCGCGCCTTCGTTGTTCAAAACTTTTATGTAATCTTTCCCCGCCTCCATCCTCAAACCGGAGAAGCGAAGAATGCTGGTCAGAGCTTCCAGATGTTCCGGCTGGCAGTTTTTAATGAGGAGGTCGTTTGAAGCCAAAGCTCCGAGAACTAGGAAACTTCCGGCCTCAAGTCTGTCAGGCATAACTTTATAGACTTTGCCTCCGGATTTAAGCGGTTTTCCGCCCTCTATTGTTATTGTTGTCGTGCCGAGCCCCGATATTTTTGCTCCGCATTTTTGAAGAAAGCCGGCGACATCGACAACTTCGGGTTCAAGAGCGGCATTTTTGATAACACTTCGGCCCTTGGCCAAAATAGAGGCCATAATTAAAGTTTCCGTTACCCCCACACTTTGTTTGTTGAGAAAAGTCGCTTTTGCTTTCAACCCCTCTGGTGCCTTGAGATGATAAATTCCCTCTTCATCTCTCTCTATTTCCGTTCCCATGCCTCGGTAAGCGTTTAAGAACATACTGATGGGCCTCTCGCCGATAACGCATCCTCCCGGATGGGGAAAATGAACTTGGCCGAAGCGTCCGAGCATCGCTCCGGAGAGAACAATTGAGGCTCTCATTTTTTGTGAAATTTCCGTGTGAAGTTCGGTCTTTTTTACTCCGGCGGTGTTGATTTTTATGGAGCGTTCTCCTGTTTGTCTGATTTCGGCCCCCAGGTCAATCAAGAGTTCTTTCATCCTTTCCACATCCTCAACTTTTGGTATATTTTCTATGTGAAGGTCGTCTTCAAACAAAAGAGAGGCGGCCATAATTTTCAGAACGGCGTTTTTTGCGCCGCTAATAAAAACTTCTCCCCTCAAAGTTCTTTGGTGTCCGAGACCCCGAATAAAAAATTTTTTTTCTTCCATCAATCCAATTTTATTCCACCTCCGGCCTCGTGGCAAATCTCCTTTACAGGCTTTTTTGTTTTAGTAAGATGTATATGAATGTCTAAAACCCGTAAAAAACCAAAAAATCTCGGCCTTATTGTCGGAGCTTTGGCTTTGGTCTTGATCTTTGCCGTCCTTTTGTCAAAAGGAGACAATCAATCCGCTAAAATTGTCATTCCAAATCTTGAAGGGGAAGTCTCCATTTTTATTGACGGAGTGGAAGAAAAAACCGTTTCGGGAGTCAATAAAAATTTGGCCCTTAAGAATATCACTCCGGGTTTTCACGCCGTTTTAATAGCCAAAGAGGGTTTTTGGCCATGGCTTAAAGAAGTCGGGCTGGCTGAGGCCGAAACTCTCGTTCTTGAACCGTTTTTTGTTTTGCAGAACGGGAGCGGTCTTATCGTAACGGAAGAAGACCCCCAATACGAAAAAATCAGAGCGAATTTCGAGACCATTGCCTTGCCCTCTTTTTCAGACAAGAAAATTTCCGAAAGCGGTCGGCGAGCCATCTGGGTTGAGGGAGGCAGTCTTTTTACCGAATGGCTCGGTGAAGAAGAAGAAAGGCCTCCGTATTTCTGCAATGAATTCGGATGCCATAATGTTATGGTTCCATTCGGCGTGGGAGGAGATATCAGAAATGTTGATTTTTATAAAAAAAGAGACGATGTTTTTGTTATCGCTTTTGGCACCGGAGTTTTTGCCCTTGATGCCGACCCGACGGGCAATCAGAATTTTCAGCCGATTTTTGAAGGAGAAAACCCGCAGTTTATTTCCGGAGATGAGAGTTCAATTTATGTCCTAGACAATAATCTTCTCCTTCAAGTTGCGTTATAATAAGCCTGATGCAGCTTATTGAGGTTATTCCAATTTCAAAATCGGTCCCCAAAGAGAGCCTTTTTTATTTCACCGGAAAGAAGGTTGCCTGCGGTTCAATTATCTCTGTTCCTTTGCGAAAAAAAGAAATCAAAGGTCTTGTTATTTCAAAAAAGAGCGTTTCTTCTTCCAAGTCGGAACTTCGACAACAGCGTTTTTCCTTAAGAAAAGTGGCCGACCCGAAGCCGCAATATCTTTTCTCCGATTCTTTTTTTGAAAGCGCCGCGGAACTCTCTGATTTTTCTCTGCATCCCTTAGGAAGCGTCATCCATTCGCTTGTCCCGAGCGTCTTTCTTTCCTTGCCGCATGAGCTTTTGAAGAAAAAGAAAACAAAACAGAAAGGTTATATCCACGAAAAATATATCATCCAAGCGTCGCAAGAAGAAAGATTTTCCCATTACAAAAACATATTAAGAGAACAACTTGCCCAAAAAAGATCGGTTGTTTTTCTTTCTCCTTCAATCGCCCTTTCCGAAAAGGCTTACGAGAAATTGGCCAAAGGCATCGGCGCTCACTGCCGTCTTATTCACTCGGCTATGGGTAAAAAGAAAATTTATCGCATTGTTGAGGAAATTTTATTTTCGCCCAAGCCTCTGGTTCTTATCACAACCGGAAAATTCTTGTCAATTCCGCGCTCGGACATCGGAGCCATTATTTTGGATGGAGAAAATTCGTCTTTCTATAAAGAGAAAAAAAGGCCTTATACCGATATTCGCGATTTTGCCGAGATTTTTTCAAAAAAAATCAAAGCCAAGCTTTTCCTGGGAGACTTATATTTAAGAACGGAAACTCTCTGGCGTTTTGAAGCCGGGGAAATTATTGAGTTTCTGCCGCCGAAAACTAACCTGAATTTCTCCAATGAAGCAAGGCTCGTTGATATGAGACAGAAGGTTAAAAAAGCCGGAGGTTTCAAAATTGTCGGCAAAGAATTGGAATCGCTTATAAAAAAATCTCTCAAAGAACGAGAAAAAATATTTTTGTTTGTCGCAAGGCATGGCCTTCATCCCGTAACCGTCTGCGGGGATTGCGGCAAAAGCGTTTCCTGCGAAAGATGCTCTTCTCCTGTCGTTCTGCACAAAGCGGGTTCAAAGAATTTTTTTCTCTGCCATAAATGCGGTCGCTCCAGGAGCGCCGAAGAAAGATGCAAAAAATGCAACAGCTGGAAGCTTGTCCCTTTGGGCATTGGCATTGAACTTTTGGAGAAAAAACTGAAGGAGAACTTTCGGGGCCTGAAAATTTTCAGAATTGACGGCGATGTCTCCCCCACTTTCTCAAAAGCCACCAAAGTTCTCGACGAATTTGAAAAAGAAGAAGGGGGCCTCCTGATTGGCACGGAAATGGCCGTCAATTATCTTACCCCTGTTTCTTACTCGGGAATCGTTTCCATGGATTCTTTCTTTTCCATACCGGATTTTCATATCAACGAAAAAATTCTCAACTTGAGCTTGCGCATCAGGGAAAAAACAAAAAAAACCATGATTATCCAAACGCGCGATCCGGAACAACCCGTTTTGGAATTTATCAAAAGCGGTTATGTTATGGATTTTTACAGAAAAGAAATAGAGGAAAGAAAAAAATTCGGCTTCCCGCCCTTTTCTGTTTTTATAAAAATTGTTTTTTCCGGGCGAAGCGAGGAGGTTTTGAAAGAGGGGGAAAAATTGAAAGAATATTTTAATGCTTTTGACATCAGTGTTTATCCGGGCTTTGTGTCTAAAGTCAAAAATAAATATATCAGAAACGCCATTATCAAGATGGATAAAAATTCACGGATAGAACCGAATTTGAAAAAGAAAATTTTGTCTTTACCGCCTAAATTTTCCGTGGATGTCAATCCCGACAATTTGCTCTAGGAAATCTTTTGAAATTAAAAATGTTGGCCCGACGGCGCGTGAGCGCCACCGGGCCAAAGCCTATGAGTCCTTGGGTGGTCTATGGAATTCTCTCTCCAGCTGTTCTCGGGGAGAGAATCGGAGGCCTCCACCTTGCTTCAGGACTCTTCTGCCGCCGCTTTTAAGAGTTTCCTCGCTCTTTGCCCTAGTCCCAATTGGACAAAAAGTGCTTCGCGGAACGCCCGGCCAGAGCGTTTGGAGGTTAGGCCTCCATCGCCATACTCGCTAAAGAATAATTCAAACTTGAATTATTTGCAAGTCAAGATAAACTTCAATTATGAAAAAAATCCTTCAAATCGGGAGCCCCGTCTTGAGAAAAAAAGCCGAAGAGGCGGTTCTTTTTGAAGTTAAAACTTCAGCCTTGCTTAAAATTCTTAAAGAAATGAAAGAAGCTTTGGATAAGAGCGATGACGGCGTTGCCATCGCCGCTCCCCAGATCGGCTACTCTAAGAGAATTTTTCTTGTAGCCGATAAAATTTTTGACAAAAAGATAAAGAATATTCCAAGAGCTTACATTAATCCGAAAATTTTGAAATTGTCCGAAGAAAAGGTTTTTTTGGATGAAGGCTGTCTTTCGGTCAGATGGAAATACGGGGAGGTGGAAAGAGCCCGCAAGGTTGTCCTTCAAGCTTATGACGAAGATGGCCGGAAGTTTAAGATGGAAGCCTCCGGTCTTTTGGCTCAGATTTTCCAGCACGAAGTTGACCATCTGGACGGCATTCTTTTTACCGACAGAGCCATCAATCTCCATAAAGTGGAACCCAAAGACCTGAATACGAATGGGTAAGAAAATTATTCAAGCCTCGCCACCGCTCTC
>PCTS01000019.1:18358-19590 GCA_002771565.1 Candidatus Campbellbacteria bacterium CG22_combo_CG10-13_8_21_14_all_43_18 | reverse complement strand
TCTTATATTTTTGAAGAAAGAAGGCTTTAAATTCAAGTTTATTTTCATAGGCGCGAAGGGGAATAAAGATGTTTATAAATATCTTTCTTCTCTCGGAGAGAATGTAGAGATAATTGACGAACTTGAGTGGCATGAAGAAGGGGCAGTAGCTGAAGCTTTGAAAAAATATCAAATTGACATCGGAGTGGCTCCTATAAATGAAGATAAATTTAGTAAAGCCAAATGTGCTTTTAAGATTGTTGAGTATATGGCTGTTGGATTACCTGTCATTGTTTCTCCTGTCGGAGAGCAAGAGGTGGTGACAAGAGATTTACTTGATGGTTTTCATGCGAGAGGTAAAGAGGAATGGGTAAAATATCTAAAACAGCTCAGCGATGTTAAACTTAGAGAGAAGATGGGGGCATCCGGCCAAAAGAGAATAAAAGAAAGCTATTCTTATAAGTTCATTTTACCTGGTGTTTACAAGGAAATAAAAAATATTTTTTGAAACTCAAATTAGATTTAATTAATTATGGATTTACAGAAAGAGAATACAAGACAATACTCTAAGAAAGAAATAGTGGACTATTATTCCACTTATAGTCTTCGACCAGACGAGAAACATTTTAATTTTGAAGGAGATGTTTTAATTATAGGATGTGGTGCTGGCAGGACGGTAATACCACTAGCTGAAAATTTACAAAATAATATTACCGCCATAGATATCTCTCCAGAGATGATTAAAAGATGTAAAGAAGGATTAAAAAAAAGAAATTTAAAAGCCAATGTCTTTGTAGCTGATGCGTCTGAACTCCAATTAGACAGAAAATTTGATTATATCTGGTTCCCATTTCATTCTATAGACTCTATTTTTCCTATTAAAAATAGGAAAAAGGCGCTCAAGATTACTAGAGGGATGTTAAAAAATGGAGGCCAGATAGTTTATAATACTCACAATAGATTTTTCTATAAATACTTTTTGAAATACTTATCTAGTTTAACTAAACCCTTTATTAAAGACATCGTGCCCCATGGGTATGTTTATAGCTATTATGCCAATCCATTCGGAGAAGAAGGTAAAAGAATTTGGAGAAATTCTATAAATCCTAAATTTCCCAAATGGAAGAAAATTTTATCTTCTATTTTGCCGATTATTTTTAACAAAAGTGTCTATATTGTTATAAAAAATGCCACCAAATAATCCAAAAGTAAGTGTTGTCTTGCCTACATATAACAGGGCCCATTTACTTGAG
>PCTS01000019.1:0-18330 GCA_002771565.1 Candidatus Campbellbacteria bacterium CG22_combo_CG10-13_8_21_14_all_43_18 | reverse complement strand
GATCTGTTAAAAGTGTTCTTGAGCAGTCATATAAAGACCTTGAGCTTATTATTGTTGACGATGGCTCCACTGATAATACGGAGGAATTGGTAAAAAAATGGCAAAAAGAAGACTCTAGAATTCGATGCATTAAACATAAAGAAAACAAAGGCCTGGCCGCCGGCAGGAATACCGGAGCGAGGGCCGCCCGGTATGATTTCATAGCAAATCAGGATTCGGACGACCTATGGCTTCCTCAAAAATTGGAAAGGGAAGTAAAGATTCTTTCCGCCGCGGGAAGCAAAGTGGGCGTAGCTTATTCACGGGTTGTCAAAAAGATGAGAGGAGGCGAAAAGATATATATTCCTTCCGACGGGCATCATCCCAAGGAAGGAGACATTCATCGGAAGTTGCTTGAAGCGAATTTTATAACTATGCAGACATCTCTAATGAAAAAGGAGTGTTTTGAAAGAGTCGGGGGCTTTGATGAAACACTTCGCGATATAGAAGATTGGGATTTTTGGATAAGGGTCTCAAAATATTATAAATTTATATATATCCCGGAAATAGGAGTAGAAATAGAGATATTTTTGGACAGCTTGACAAGTAATCAGAAGAAAAGATTAGGCGGCAGAGAAGATATTTTTCTAAAACATTATGACGAATTCAAAAGATACCCCGTCATTTTTTCCAAGCACGCCTATTCCGTCGGTCATACCTATGCATTAATGGGCGATAGAGATAAAGCCGGAAAATATCTCGGTGAATCTTTCAGAGCCGGGCCGTTTTCCATCAAAACGGCCTTGGCATTTTTCTTGGTTCTATTTTTACCCATAAGACTATATAAAAAGATAGTTAAGTCTATACGAATTTTACATTTAAGATGAGGTTACTTGAAAAAATTCAAAATTTTATTTTTTATCATTCTGGGCATATGAACCAGAATTTTTCTTTTTATTTTTGATATTTTCTTTTCAAACTCAATCTTTTCTCTTGGTATGACAAAATCCAGAACCCGCTTTCTCTTTCGGAGAGAGTATTCGATATTGATAAATTTAGCCATTTTTTCCGTTTCTTTATTGGGGTCGCTGATTAATTGGGCAAAGGATACGAAGTGGGTCGGTATGTGTCTGTTTCTATCCGCAAAATCAAGCGCCCTTTTCTCATAGGACTTGATATATTTAAGCGATTCTGTAAATTTTTTCTCTCCAAGCAGTTTTTGATAGGATTTAGCCGTATCATATATATTTCTGGATACGATGATTACATAAGGATGATTAATATATGGCAGGAAGAGATCAATAGTCAGGGTTGTATGTGGGTCTTTCCACCCCCAATATTTCTTATTTTCGGATTTCTTGACGACAAGATTCTTAATCTTATTTTCAAAAACAGGCTTTAGATCCAAAATGTCTTGTTTGAGAGGAATTCCCTTGCCCTTATATTTTTGATTGGCTCTGTCAATAATTTTTTTATTCAGAGCCATAAAGTCCAGGTCTTCCCAATCACCTTTGGGATTTGATTTCACCGAGGGGCTTACTCTTCCCATATCCACGCCAAGTATCCCGAGCATTGATGATATCAGCGATGTGCCCGACCGGGGCGGACCAAGAACTATAATTGTTTTATCTTTTTTAGTCATCGGATTATTTGATTTTAAAAAGACTATAGAGGATTATGGACTCTATGAATCTTATGACTACTCGGCTTAATACGGCTCCCATGATGCCCAGCGCGGGGACCAAGATGGCCAATAAAACTATCTGTAAGAGCGATACGCTTCCGCGGTGGGCATAAACTCTTTTGATGTGGCCTTTAGCCACCATGGCCGAATTCAAATATATAAAGGACAGGAAAATGAGCCCCACAGAATAGATCTGTGAGAAGACGACAGAGTCAATATATCTTGGGAAAAATGTTTTGTATATAAATGGGGCCGCTATGATATAGAGAATGACGATTAAAAAAACGGCCAGGCTTGCCCGCAGTAATTTGGTCGGAAGTTTGTCCAGATCGCTACTCTTCTTTGCGAATATTTTTGTTACGACGGCGCTGTCAAAAGATGTGATAAAACCGCGTATCTGATCCGGAAGAACCGTAGCAAAGGAATAAATAGCCAGCGATACCGGGCCTAAATAAGCGTAAATGAGTACCTTATCCACATTATTTGCGATTGTTGGGATTATTGACCCCGCGCTAAGATGCAATCCGTATCTGAAAGCTTCCTTTTCTTTTTCTTTATTCTCAATTTCGGGTATCTCTTTTAATATTCTTAACAAGTATGTTGTTTTAGGTATGCCGTGTCCTAAATAAAAAGCTGAAACCAAGATAACCATAATTTCAACGACCGAAGGCGTTGACTCTCTTATATAAAGAAGACTAAGAGCCATCACGGCAAAGAAAAATATGTGTTCAATAATACTTGAGAACGCTTTCCGTCTGAATTTTTGCTTGATTGCAAACCAATCTATATAGGATCCGGTTCCTCTTTCAAGGGGAATTAAAATACCCGCAATGATTACTCCGATGCCGATTACAAGATCATTCCGAAATAAAATGAAATAAATACCCGCGCCGATGCCGAATAATCCGAGCAAAAAAGAAGCCAAAAGCCTATATTTTATGTCTTTCCTGTATGAACCTTCGTAACCCCGCGCCGCCAATCTTTTAAAAGAGGTATGAATTCCGGGTAACAATAAAAATCCTCCGATGCTTAAAATGCTCATAACATATCTATATGAACCGTAAGCATCTTTGCTCAAAATCCGGGCATAAAGAAGAGAAAGGCCAAACAAGAGAATAGCCACTGCCGCATCTGAAAAAATGCCCCAGGCTCCGCTTCTGATGAGATAATCAGAGTCGGTTTTGAAAAATCTGTCCAGTCCGCTTCTTATTTTGACGTATATTTCTCTATAACGATTCATTATTTAATGTAACCCCCGCGTTCCATAATAAGCTACATTTTGCTATTATCAACCTGAATTTTGTTTTGGCAAAATATATTTTATGTCACTGAAATTATCGTTGAAAAGCGGTTTCCCCGGCACCTGGGAATCTTTGCGCTTAAGATTTTCCAAAATCAGAAGGCTTAAAAAACATTTGTCTTTTCTCTTTAGAATCGGGTTATCAAAAAATCATCTTGTTCTTTTTAGAATGATTGATTTTGCCAGGCCGGAGTATACAATGCTTCGCCCGATGAGGCTCAAGATGCTCTACGACTTATCAAACAATATCAAAGAGAATGGAGTTGAGGGCAATATTATTGAGTGCGGCGTCTATCAGGGCGGAGCCGCCATGATTATGGCAGAGCCGCATAAGGAAGAGATAAAAAGCGGAAAAAGAAAAGTTTATTTGTTTGACTCATTTGAGGGCAACCCCGCGCCGTCGGCAAAAGACGGTCCGGAAATGCAAAACATTTATCACCCCGGTTTTGCCAAAGGTCGGATTGAGAAGGTCAGGGAGATTTTTAGCAGATGGGGGCTGATGAATCCCAACATTCATATAGTAAAGGGCTGGTTTAGTGAAACCCTGTCCGCATATCCCAAAAATAAGATAGCTCTAATCCATATTGACGCCAATCTTTATGAGTCGACAAAAATTTGTCTTGAGAGCCTCGCGGATCTTGTCCAAAGAGGCGGTTATATGGTTTTTGATGATTATGGGACGAGAGCCAAGGGCTGCACAAAGGCTATTGATGAGTTTTTTCAATCAAGACAGATCACTCCCGATTTAAAAACATACGACAATTTCAGCTATTATTATAAAAAAGATTTCTAAGAACATGGCAAGTCCCGCGCCAGAGAAAAAACCGGCCAAATTTGAAGAGAAATTTTCCAAAAAACCCTTATTTGTCAATGAAAAAGGACAGAGGTTTTTTGTGCAAGGGAAGGAGAATGAGAAGAGCGGAGAAAATGAGGTTAAAAAATTTCTGAAAAAGCATCCGTCTCTTTTTAGATTCCTGCGATTTCTCATCAGCCCATCTTTGAAGTTTTTTTCTTATTCGGCCGGCGATTTTATCAAAGAATTCGAGCGGTCTTCGCTTATTTTGAATGTCGGCGCGGGAAACTCAAAAATATCATCGGAAATCGTAAACATAGACATTACTCCTCTGGAAAACATCCATATTATAAGTTTTGCTCATCAGATGCCGTTCAAAGACGGGACAATCGACGGCATTATTGCCGAAGTGTTGCTCGAACATGTCGATAATATTGAGGAAGTGGTAAAAGAATTTCACAGAGTCCTCAAGCCGGCAGGAAAGGTCTATATTACCGCCCCCTTTTTGTATCCTTTCCATGCCGTGCCCGGAGACTATCATAGATGGACTAAAAGTGGCCTGCAACTGCTCTTTTTGGATTTTAAGACAAAAAAGATAGAGGTGTATGCCGGGCCCATGGCAACCTTAGTTTTATCAACGGCATACTTTTTAGCCCTGCCTTTTTCAATCGTAAGCAAAACTTTGTATGAATATGCCGCTTATTTCTTTCTCATTATTATGTTTCCACTCAAGTTTCTTGACCCGCTCTTTAGGAAATTTCCCGGGGCTCATTATTCGGCTTCTGTTTTTGCGGCCGTTTTTGAGAAGTAAGTTTTTAAGGAGCGGTTGAAAAGCGGCGGTTGATTGGGGCGGGAAATTGGTGGTATTCTTGAGAGGGCCGTTAATATTACCAATATGAAATTTTCACTCGTTATTCCGGTCTATAATGAAGAAAAAAGCGTCGGGCCTCTCTACAGAGAGATTTTTTCCGTTCTGGAAAAAATAAAAAAGCCCTTTGAAATTATTTTTATAAATGACGGCTCAACAGACGGGACTTTGAAAGAATTACTCAAGCTTCCGGCCGTGAAAATCATTGATTTTCAGAGGAATTTCGGCCAAACGGCCGCTCTTGACGCCGGCTTTAAAGAAGCCAAAGGGAATATTATCGTAACAATGGATGGCGACGGACAGAATAATCCGTCAGACATTCCTTTAATGCTTGAGAAATTAGAGGAAGGATACGATGTCGTCTGCGGCTGGAGACACTCAAGAAAAGATTTTATCCATCTTAGATTTTTATCCAATATCGGCAGGATGATCAGAAGATTGTTGTTCAATGACCAAATTCATGACTCCGGATGTTCCCTTCGGGTTTATCGCGGCAATGTCGTTAAAAATCTGGATTTGTACGGTGAAATGCACAGGTACATCTCAACCATTCTTTCTTTAAGGGGCTTTAAAGTTACGGAAACCAAGGTCAGTCATAGATTAAGAGAATATGGCCGGAGCAAATACAGATGGCAGAAGAACATCAAAGGTTTTATAGACGCTGTCAATCTCTGGTTTCTTTATAAATACAGAGCGAGACCCCTGCATTTGTTTGGGGCGGCGGGCATCCTGATATCCGCTCTCGGATTTTTATTGACATTTTATTTTGCTTTTATCAGGGTTTTTCTGGGGGTTCCCCTTTCGGGCAGAGTTTTACCGATTGCCGGAATGTTTCTGATTCTTTTTGGTGTTCAGCTTTTTGCCACGGGGATGTTGGCCGATATTCTTGTCAGAAATCATTACAGCACCTCCGGGGAAAAAAGCTACTTTATTAAAAATATCATTATCAATGAATGAGCATTCAAAATCCTCCGTTTTGCTTGATTCTTTTCAGCTTCAGGATTTCTCTGAAGATTACCGCCTGAAGGCTTTGTTTAATATGCTCCCCGAAGACGCCTCCTGGAGCGTTTTGGATTTGGGGTCCGGCAACGGCGTTTTGGCCGACTTTAAGAAAGATAAGTATAAAAAAATTATTTTGTCCGACCATTCTTCGGTCATTGTCAATAAATTAAAAAATAAATTTCAAGATTCAAATAATATTATTGTTTTGCAAATAGATGCGGAAAATTTTTTGCTGGATGACAAGGTAAATTTAATAACCGCGACAGATATAATTGAACACCTTCAAAACGATGTAAAATCATTACGCTCGTCTTTTAAGGCCTTGACAGAGGGCGGTCAGATATTTATTTCCGTTCCCGCCATGCCGTTTTTATACGGCAGGAGGGACAAAAAATATGGACATTTTAGGAGATATAAAAAGAAAGAATTACGGCAAAAGCTGAAAGAAGCGGGTTTCAAGGTTGGATATATAAGATATTGGAACATCAGCGGGGTTTTGCCTTATTTTATAAGCGAGAAAATTCTGAAGAAAGAATTGAAGGGTCCGTCTCGTTCCATTAAATCAATTAAAGATAAAATTATTAATAAGATTCTTTATACTATATTGTATGTTGAATCAAAAATAACCTTCTTGCCTATAGGCTTGACTTTAATAGCCCTTGCCAGAAAAAATGATAAATAAAAAGATTTTAATAACTGAAAAAATTTCACTGAAAGACCTGATTCTCAAGTACACCCTTAGAGATTTTTTACTAGGTATTTTGAATAGGACGCCTGCCTCAATCGGAGTCTTTTTAAGGATGGTTTTTTACAAGTTTTTTCTTAAAAAATGCGGAAAAGGTCTTATTATTCGGGACTGGGTTACAATTAAATTTCCGGAAAGAGTTGTCATCGGAAATCATGTCGGGATAAGTGAATATACATTGATTGACGGTGACGGAGGCATAGAGATCGGAGAATATACCAGGATTGCCTCGCATGTTTCCGTGGTCTCTTTTGGCCACAATTATGAGCGTAAAGATGAGCTAATCAAACTGCAAGGCAAAAGAAGAAAAGGCATAAAAATCGGCAGAGATGTTTGGATTGGCGCCGGAGTGAGAATCTTAGACGGTGTTGAAATCGGTGACGGAGCTATTGTTGGCGCGGGCAGTGTCGTGAAGAGAAATATACCCTCGTTCTCTGTTGCGGTCGGCGTTCCGGCCAAAGTCATAAAAGAAAGAAAATAAAAATGAAGGAAATTTTAGGAGTAGATTTATGGGTGGTCTTTGGATTATTAGGACAAATAATTTTTTTCGGGCGTTTTATAGTGCAATGGTGGGCCTCTGAAAAAGAAGGAAAAAGTATCATCCCTATTTCTTTTTGGTATCTAAGTATTATTGGCGGAGCTATAATCATCGCCTATGCGATCAGGCAAAAAGACCCGGTGTTTATTTTTGGTCAGGCCCTTGCCCTATTGATTTATTCCAGGAATCTATTTCTTGTCTATAAACAACGCAGAACCGAGTCCGCGAAAAATGATGGGCACGAATCATAAAAAAATAAATCTGACTTTTATTGTTATTATTGCGGCCGCCTTCCTTCTGCAACTTCTGGTTTTTCCATTTACAATGGTCGGAGGAGATGAGGGCAGATACGCCCTTGATGCTCTGCGCATCGGAGACGGCGAGGTCCCCGTCGCCGACTATACGACGCGAACCCCGATTTTATTGTTTCTTATATTTTGGTCAACGCAGTTTTTCGGACTTAGCCTACTCTCGCTTCGTTTGCCGGCCATTTTATTTTCGGCTCTGACCGCGGGATTCATTTTTCTGCTTGGCAAGGAACTCCACTCGCGGAAAGCGGGGATTATTTCTTCCGCCGTATATCTTCTCGCCCCAATAGTTCTGTGGAGCAATCAACTCATCAAAAGCGAAAATCTGGCCGCGCTTCTCGTTGCCGTCGCGACTCTGTTTTTTGTAAAGGGAATCAAGAGAGGCCGGTGGCGCTGGTTTGTTTTCTCCGGCATCTTGACAGGCGTTGCTTATATTGAACGCCAGTCGGCGGCCTCTTTTTTGGTAATGGCGGCCTTGGTCTTGTTGTGGGTTTTGTGGCAGAGAAAAGAAGGAATAAGAGATTTTATCCAATATGCTTTTTTACGGGGGTTATGGATACTTCTTGGTTTTCTTGCGGGCTTTGTCCCGATATTTTTTTACTTCTTTTTACTTAATAAAGAGAGCGCCGCCCAACTCTGGCTCTCGCTCTTTGTCGTCAATGCCGCGCTTCTGCCGCAGGAGGCCGTTCTCAACTTGTATCAATTTGCGCGCGGCTGGGCCTTGACATTTGTAGAGACGATTGCAACACAGGGTTGGGCGCTCTATTTTGGAATGGTTTCTTTTGCCGTTCTTGCGATAAAGCGCGTGTTTGGCGACGGAGGCCGGAAGATGTTTGCGGCTCTCGGTTTTCTCTTACTCTCCGCCCCTTTTTATATCCACGCCACGAATGTGATAGTTGATGGAAACTTTGCTCCACTAACTTTCGCCCTGGCGGCGCTTGGCGGCTCGCTGTTCTGGATTCTCTGCGTCAAAATGTCCCTCCAAAAACCAAATATTCAAAACGACCTGTCTTTCGTGGTAATATCTTTTTGGATTGCCTCGGTCTTTCTGGTTTACTTGGTTTACACCTCTGGATATACGCGTGAGTTTCTTGTTCCGCTCTCTCTTGCCTCCGGAGTTGTCTTGACCGGGCTCTTTGCCGTCAAAAGCAAGGCATACAAAAGCGCGCTTGCCGTATCGCTTGTTATACTTTGGGTGGCCGGCGCCGTGTGGTTCTCGGACCCGCGAACGGGGGGCTGGTGGTGGCGCCAAGAGACGGTCTCGGAAGCGGCGGTGTTTCTCGTCGAGCATACTCAAGAAGGGGAAGAAATATTTACGGCAAGCGCTCTACCCGCCCTTTTGGCCGACAGAGAAGTTTTTATGCGCTTGAGCCCATACGCCTTTATGCTTGCTCCCGACAAGGAAACCGGATGGGGCACACAGCCGTCGCCAGACGAGATATTGCGCGGCCTGAAAAAGGCCCCGCCCGCATATGTCGTTTATGACGGAAGGATGGAACGAAATTTTATCAGAAAAACGAATAATGAAGAGCTTGAGACATTTCTTCAGACAAACTATTCCTCGGTGGCCGCATTTGGTTTCGGTTCCCGACAGGACTGGATAGAAATATGGGAGAAACGATAAATGAAATATGAAATATACATTTGACGCGAAAACGGCGTGGCTATTCATAGTCAGCATACTCATTGCCTTTAGCCTTCTTGAGTTCGGTTTGCGTTACTGGCTTTCCAATTACGCTCCCGAACATCTTTTTGCCCGTTACGCCACATACGAAATGATTCAGGAGAAGCCCCTGCGGTATAGCCGTCATCCTTATTTATCTTTTTATCCGACTCCAAATTATACCAACGAGAAAGGAGAGAGACACAACTCTCTCGGCTATCGGGGAGAGGAAATTATTCAGCCGAAACCGGACGGAGTTTACAGAGTCGTGGCCATTGGCGGCTCCACCACCTACACCGCGGCCGTATCGTCTTATAAAGACGCTTATCCCTATCTTCTGGAAAAAGAATTGAAAAAACACGGACTTGAGAATGTAGAAGTTATCAACGCCGGGGTGCCGTTTTATGACTCCTGGCCGATTTTAGTCAATTTTCAATTCAGAGTTCTGGACCTGGACCCCGATCTCATTATTTACTATGAAGGAGATAATGAAATCAAAACCCGCATGGTTTATCCTCATGAATCATATAGAGGCGATAACACCGGGAGAGTTTCTCCTCCTTCAATTACTGGAACAAGAATTTATGATACGTCAGTCGCCCTGCGCATGATATTCAGCAGATTTGCCGATATATCCCATTTTGGCGATTTGTCTAAATTGAATAGCGCCGAGACATTGGTGCATTTTGATTATTTAAACCAGTATTTCAGCGGAGAATACCCCAAAGGAATTTTTAAGGAGAAAAGCGCACTGGAAATATTGGAAGATAATCCGCCAATATACACCGAACGCAATCTTCGAAATCTGGTCTCTGTCGCCAAAAAGCAAGGTGTTGATGTGCTTTTCAGCACCTATGCCTATTCTCCTCTCAAAGGAGAAAGAACCGAAACCCCCGTCTATCAAAAGGCCGTTGAAGAACATAATTCTCTCATTGAAGATATCGCCAAGAGAGAAAAAATACTTTTTTACGATTTTGCTTCCGAAATGTCCCGCGAACCCCGCTATTGGATAACGGATGGCGTTCATGTCAATGAGGCCGGCAGCGCTTTGAAGGCGGAATTGTTCGCCGATTTTTTGACCCCTCTTCTTGCCGGCCCGAACAGAGACTAGGAATTTTTGCTTTTCCAAAAAATCTTTTATTTATGAGCGAATTATTGTATTCTTGTAAGCATGAATTTTTGCCTAAGCCGAAAAACTCTTGCCCTGTGGTTATTTTTTTTACTTGTTTTTGCCAATCCGCTTTTGGCGGAAGCTTATCTTGACCCCGGAACCGGCAGTCTCATTGTCCAGGCCGTCATTGCCGCCTTGGCCGCCGTCGGGCTCTATATCGGAATTTTTTGGAGAAAAATCAGAAGCTATTTTTCATGGGGCGGCCAAGCACGGAATGATGAAGAAGAGATCAAACGAACAAAAACCCATGATGAAGAGAGTAAATGAAAAAAATAAGCCGGAAGAAGATTTGGAAGAAATAAGCTCTTCTTTTCGTGACCCAAGCGGACATCTTTTTAAAAAAGACGGCGTCTTGTTTCGAAGCGTTCTAAAATCTTACAGCAGGCATTATGACCTGGCTAAGGAATCGGGTTTGTACGAATCTCTCATCAAAGACGGACTTCTTATCTCCCATGAAGAAGTCTCGGCCGATTTTGAACTTTCCTCCGCGACTTACAAAATTCTGAAACCGAAGATGATTTCCTTTATTTCTTATCCGTATGAATGGTCTTTCAGCCAGCTTAAAGACGCCGCTCTTTTGACGCTGGAGATTCAAAAACACGCTCTTCGCAAAGGTATGACCCTAAAAGACGCCAGCGCCTATAATATCTCCTTTGACGGAGCCCGGCCCGTTTTTATAGACACTTTGTCTTTTGAAAAATATGAAGAGGGCTTGCCTTGGGTCGCTTACCGCCAATTTTGCCAGCATTTTTTAGCGCCTCTTGCCCTGATGAGTTATAAAGATTTGCGTTTAAGTTTTCTCTTCCGTCTATTTATAGACGGCCTGCCTCTTGATTTGGCGAGTTCTCTTCTGCCCCGAAGAACAATGTTTAACCTCCGTCTGGCTTCGCACATCCATTTGCACGCCAAAGGCCAAAAAAAATATTCTGAAGAAGCCCCCCGAAGGGTTAAAGTCAGCCGCATCGGGCTTCAGGCTCTTGTCGGAAGCCTTCAAAAAAGCGTGGAGAAGCTTGCCTTGAAAAGACAAAAGACCGAATGGCAGGATTACTATGACCGGACAAATTATTCTCCCGAATCTTTTGCCGAAAAGAAGGAAATTGTTTCCGAATTTCTCCGCCTCGTCTCGCCTCGGTCCGTTTGGGACCTCGGCGCCAACACCGGCCTCTTCAGCCGAATCGCAAGCAGTCGGGGCATTCCAACCACCTCTTTTGATATTGACCCGATAGCCGTTGAGCAGAATTATCTTCAGAGCAAAAAGCGCGGAGAAGAAAATCTTTTGCCGCTTGTTTTGGACCTTGCGAATCCAAGTCCTTCGCTAGGATGGGCGGGGGAGGAGAGAATGTCGCTTGAGAAGCGCGGCCCGACCGATGTTCTGCTTGCTTTGGCTCTAGTCCATCATCTTTCAATTTCCAACAATTTGCCGTTTCAAAAAATTGCGGAATATTTCAGCCGTCTGGGCGGAAATCTTATTATTGAATTCGTTCCAAAATCCGACTCGCAAGTCAGGCGTCTCTTAAGGACGCGTAAAGATATTTTTACCGATTACGATGAAGAAAGTTTTGAAAAAGAATTCGGTGAATATTATCAAATACAATCTAAAGAACGAATTTCCGGCTCCGAGCGTATTTTATATTTAATGCGTAAAAAATAGGCAATGAAAGAGAAAATCCATCTGATACACCCCTTCCTTCTTGCTCTCTCGCCGGCCGTATTTTTGTGGAGTCAAAATTTTGGGGAGGTTCCTCTTAGAGAAGTCTTTCCCGTACTGTTTTTTCTTCTTCTCCTCTATGTTGTCGCTTGGTTTTTCTGGAAAATATTTTTTAGTGATCTGCAGAAAAGAGCGATTATCACATCTTTCTCTCTGGTTATAGTTCTTCTTTTTAACTATGTCTATAATATTTTTTTTGATAATACCGTCCTCCATTTACGATTTCGCTGGTCCTTTATCGTTATTTTTTTGATTCTTATTTCTTTCATTTACTTTCTTAAAAAGAGCAAAATAGATTTTTCTCATTTAAATAAGATTATAAGTATCGCCGCGGGAGTATTTATTTTGATATCCCTCGCCCAGGTGTCTTATGGCTACTACGGTATCTATACAAGCAATAATAAAAACTTATATCTTGATACTAAAAATAATGAAGAAGTTACAGAGTTGAGAGACATTTATTACATTATTTTGGACGGCTATTCTTCCTCCAATGTAATAAAAAATGTCTTAGGATTTGAAGAAATAGAAAATTTTACTTTTTTTCTTGAGAATAACGGGTTTTATATTGCGGACGAAAGCTTGAGCAACTATCCGGAAACACTGCTCTCCTTGCCTTCTTCTTTGAATATGCTTTATTTGGATGAACCGAATGCCGATAGAAAGCATTTTTCAATGGCCGAAAATCATAAAGTGAAAGATATTCTCAAATCTTACGGATATAAATACATTCATCTGGGCGCCGACGCCTTTACATACTTCAATCGATATGCGGACAGAAATATTAATATCGGTTTTTTCTCTCCCTATCAAAGTCTTATGTGGCACAATACGATTTTTAAACCCATTCAGGATATTACCGGCGCAAGGATAGAGAGGCTGGCCGAAAAGTTTGGTTTTCTTGACACAAGAAAAACGCAATGGCAGAGAGAAAAATATAAACTGGAGAAACTTTCCGAACTCCCCGAAGAAAAAGGCCCCATATTTGCTTTTGCCCACTTTCTTTTGCCTAAGGGAATTAATGTCTTTGATAAAGACGGAAGATATCTAACGGAAAAAGAGGCGAAGCAAAACGGAAGCATTAAAGGCTACTTAAACCAAGTTCAATACATAAATACCGGGATAGAAAAAGTTGTGAATGACATATTAAGAAAATCGGATAATGAGCCGATTATCATAATTCAAGGCGATCACGGGTTTCCTTTTTACGACAACCTTGACATAATTGATAATTTCGCCGATCCCGCCAGAGCGAGAGAATTGGTTGTGCCGGGGAAATATTCATTTCCTATTTTGAATGCGTATTATTTTCCTGACGGCGGAGATAGCCTATTATACGACTCCATGACTCCCGTCAACACTTTTCGGATTCTATTTAACCATTATTTTGAGCAAGACCTGGAACTTTTAGAAGATATAAGTTATACGGTAGATTCGGACGATGAAACCGAATTTATTGTTTGGGATAAATAATAAAACATTGCTTTAATGTATATCCTTGGAATTTCGGCATATTATCACGACAGCGCCGCTTGCCTTATAAAAGATGGTGAAATTGTCGCGGCGGCGCAAGAAGAAAGATTTTCAAGAAAGAAACACGATGCGGGTTTCCCGACCTCGGCTATTGCCTATTGTCTGGAAGAGGCCGGTATTACTTCTAGCGGCTTAGATTATGTGGCTTTTTACGACAAACCCTTTCTAAAATTTGAAAGAATCTTGGAGAGCTATCTGACCTACGCGCCCAAAGGCGTCAGGTCCTTTTTGAAAGCCGTTCCTCTTTGGATAAAAAAGAAACTTTGGATAAAGGAGCTTATTAAAAATGAATTAAATTATGAGGGGAAGATTCTTTTTCCGGAGCACCACTTAAGCCATGCCGCTTCCGCTTTTTATCCGTCCCCATACGAGGAAGCGGCAATTCTGACCATGGACGGCGTGGGGGAGTGGGCCACCACAAGTTATGGCCTTGGAGAAGGAAATAAAATTGAACTTCGGGCGGAGATAAATTTTCCGCATTCTCTTGGTCTTCTTTATTCCGCTTTTACTTATTATCTGGGTTTTAAGGTCAATTCCGGCGAATACAAAGTTATGGGCTTGGCTCCTTACGGGGAGCCTAAATATAAAGACCTTATTTTCAAGAATGTTATTGATGTCAAAGAAGACGGCTCTTTTAAGCTTAATATGAAATATTTTAGCTATGTTTCAGGCCTCCGAATGACGAATAAAAAAATGGAAGAACTTCTTGGGGCGCCGAGAAGAAAACCGGAATCAAAGCTTGAGCAGGTTTATATGGATATTGCCCGCTCTCTGCAAGAGGTGACGGAAGAAATAGTTTTGAAGATGGCCGGCTATGCCGGAAAAGAAACAGGCAAAAAGAATCTGGTTCTGGCCGGAGGTGTAGCTTTAAATTGTGTAGCCAACGGCAAGTTGTTAAGAGAAAAAATATTTGAAAATATCTGGATCCAGCCCGCATCGGGGGACGCGGGCGGAGCGCTGGGCGCGGCGCTTGCTGTCTGGCATGATTATTTAGGAAACGGGAGAAAAGCTGATAACAAAAAAGACAGGATGTCGGGAGGATACTTGGGCCCGTCATTCAGCACGGAAGAAGTCAAAAAATATCTGGACGGGCACAATATTTTCTATCAGGAACTAAGAAGAGAAGAGATCCCAAGTAAAACGGCAGAGCTTCTGAAAAAGCAGAATGTTATCGGCTGGTTCCAGGGCAGAATGGAGTTTGGGCCCAGAGCTCTCGGCGCTCGCTCCATTATTGGTGACGCCCGAAGCTCTGAAATGCAGAGAAAAATGAATCTTAAAATAAAATTTCGCGAAAGTTTTAGGCCATTTGCTCCCTCCGTATTGATAGAGAAAGTTTCAGAGTATTTTGACCTAGAGATAGAGAGTCCTTATATGCTTCTAGTAGCGCAAATTACCGCCAAGCGCAGAAAAAACTTGTCGGGCGAAGAAAAAAATAAAGCCGGCCTTGAAAGGCTCCAGGTTATGCGTTCCGATATCCCCGCCATCACTCATGTTGATTCATCGGCCCGAATACAGACCGTCCACAAGGAGACAAATCCTCTTTATCACAAAATGATAAGCGAGCTTGATAAAATGGAAGGCTGCGGAGTTATAGTTAACACATCCTTTAATGTCAGAGGCGAGCCAATAGTCTCTACTCCGGAGGATGCGTACAAATGTTTTATGCGCACCCGTATGGATTACCTGATAATGGAAAATTTCATTCTTGATAAAAGAGAACAGCCGGAACGCTCTGATGATACTGATTGGAAAAAAGAATTTGAGCTTGATTAAATATGGAATTCATGGAAGAAATAAAAAACATTGACGCTTCGGAGAAGAAAGTAAAAAACTTTGGCCGTCTTTTCGCTTTTATCGGCATTGCCTCGGGTATTCTCCTCTTTATTTTTTCATCGGGAAAGTTACCTTTTATTTTTTTAATTACCGGCTTTCTTTTTCTTCTCTCAACTTTTATGGACTTGCGGATTCTTAAACCGCTATTCTATTTTTGGATGACTCTGGCTTTTATTCTTGGATTTATTGTTTCCAATGTTATCTTGGTTGTCTTCTTCTATCTAGTTTTGACGCCGATTTCTTTGACTGGACGCATCTTTGGCAAAAATTTCCTGGATGTCGCCTGGGGAGAAAATAAAGAAAGCTATTGGGTCAGGAAAGACAAAAAGCATTCAAGGGAAATTTACGAAAAGCAGTTTTAACGCTCGTCTTGAGGCCGGGCCGAAAAAAGGTATACTTTAGGTTGAATTATGTCTAAATTATCAACACTTAAAGAGCTTTGGGCTTTTTTGAAAGAGCGTAAAAAATGGTGGCTGACTCCGGTCATCGTCTTTTTGGTTTTGCTGGGCGCTTTAATAGCGCTTTCGCAGGGCTCTGCCGTGGCTCCGTTCATTTATGTTCTTTTTTAAGCGATGAATTTCACTTTTGAGAGATACTTGAAATGGATGACGACGGGAGCTCTTTTTCTCACGCCTTTTGTGCCGCTTTTTATTTCAACCTCTCTTTTCTTCCCGTTCATCACGGGCAAGGCTTTTCTCTTCAGGATTTTGGTTGAGCTTTCTTTCGGTTCCTGGCTTATTCTTGCTTTGTGGAAACCCGAATATCGTCCCCAAAAGTCTGGTCTTTTTGTCATTCTGTCCGCTTTTGTCGGATTTATCGCTCTGTCGGATATTATGGGGGGGCATTTTCTGAAAAGTTTTTGGTCAAACTTTGAAAGAATGGAAGGGCTTGTTACGCTTCTTCATCTCCTCTTCTACTTTTATGTTCTTTCCTCTTTTTTGAAAACCGATAAAATCTGGAGCTACCTTTTGAATACCACAATTCTGGCCAGCCTTTTCTCGGCCGGACGCGGGTTTCTTCAGCTCTTCGGGCTTTTCCAATCAATTCAGAGCGGCGCAAGAATAGACGGCACTTTCGGCAATGCTTCCTATATGGCCGTCTATATGCTTTTTCATATCTTCATAGCGGCCTATCTTCTTTTCAGGGAAGAGACAAAGAAGGTTATGAAATGGTTTTACGGATTTGTTATTCTTTTTGAATCTTTTGTCCTTTTTTTTACCCAGACCAGAGGGGCTATTTTGGCTTTAGTTGGCGGAGCCTTCTTGTCCGCCCTTTTGATTGCCATTTTTGAAAAGGATAGAAAAGGAATAAAAAAGGTGGCCGCTTGGTTTGCCGGAGGCCTTCTCCTTCTCGTCGCTCTTTTCTTTTTGTTGAAAGACACTTCCGCAGTCCAAAGCGTTCCTCCTCTGAAGCGAATAGCTTCAATTTCTTTAACCGAAAGAACCACCTCTTCAAGGTTTTTGATTTGGGATATGGCCTGGCAGGGCTTCAAGGAAAAACCGCTTTTTGGCTGGGGACAGGAAAACTTTATTTTTATTTTTGAAAAATATTACAATCCCGGAATGTGGAATCAAGAGCCGTGGTTTGACCGGGCTCACAACATTTTTTTTGACTGGCTCTCGGCTGGGGGGATTTTCGGCCTTCTCTCTTACTTGTCCATTTATCTTTTTGCTTTTGCGGGACTCTATAAAACAGAAAGACTTTCGGTCGTCTCAAAGAGCCTCTTTGCCTCTCTTTTGGTCGGATACTTTATTCATAACTTCTTTGTCTTTGACAACATCGGCAGTTACCTGATGTTTATTCTGGTTCTCTCCTTTATCCACTTTAAGACCAAGCCGGAAGGCGTCCGTAAGCCCGCCAAGCCTTTGGCTTTTCGCGAATTTCTTACTCCGGTTGCGGTTGTTATGACGATTTTCTTTCTCTACTTTTTCAATGTCAAAAGCATTCTCTCGGCTTCAACGCTTCTGCGGGCTCTTTCTCCGCAAGAGGAAGGAGTGACCAAGAATCTGGAGTATTATAAGAAAGCTTTGTCTTATGACACATACGGAAATCAGGAAATCAGGGAACAGCTTCTCTCGGCCTCTTCGGCCATCATAAACAGAGATGTTTCGCAGGAGCTCAAGGAAAACTTCATCCAGTTCTCTCTTGACGAGATGCAGAAGCAGGTGGATTCCAACCCGCAAAGCGCCCGCCATCAGGTTTTTATGGGCTCGTTCCTGAACCGTCTGAAGCTTTACGACCGGGCCATTCCTTATCTTGAAAAAGCTCTGGAGCTTTCACCCCGCAAACAACCCATTTATTTTGAATTTATCACGAACTATCTTGCTTCGGGTAATTTGGAAAAAGCCATTGATTTTAGTCGGCGCGCTTATGAGCTTGCTCCGGACTTTGACGATGCCAGAATAATTTACGCGGTTACCCTTATCTACGGCAATAATTTTAATGAAGCAGGCGCTCTTCTCAAAGAAAAATACGGGGAAGAGACTATCGCCGACGAAAGACTGGCCAGCGCTTATTTTGAAGCGGGAGAAAGGGAAAAAGCCATTCTTTCCTGGCAAAAACTTGTGGCGGCGGTACCCGAAAACATTCAATACCGGACGTCTTTGGCGGCCGCCTATCTGAGCGGAGACTTTCGGGAAGAGGCTATTCTTGAAATTCAAAAAGCCATTGAAATCAACCCGGACTTCAAAAACCAGGGGGAATTTTTCATCAGAGAAATTAAAGCCGGACGGAATCCGTAAAAGTTCAAGGAGTTTCTTTGCTGGGGACAAAAAGCTTGATAAAAAACAGCCTTAATAATACTATATACTATAGTACATATTATAGTACATACTATAGTATGTACTATAATATGTACTGCAATATATTGTAGTCCTTGTTATTTGTTCTTAATCTCGCAAAATTATGGCCAATTACACCAGAAAATTGGGTAGAACCGGTGGTTACAGTTATTTTATAAATCTTCCCAAAAAGATTGTCCAAAAATACGGTTGGAGAGAAAAGCAAAAACTTTCTGTTACGGACAAGGGACGGGGTCTTATTGAATTGAGAGATTGGAAGAGAAGATAGAGTAAATTCCAATCCCTAAATAACAGTGAACAAAGTATACCGTGGCGGCAGTTATTTGTTAAATGAACCGAATAATTTCCGCCGCGCTTTCTGCATTGCTTCGGTTGCGGCGAGGCATTGCTTCGGTTGCGGCGAG
>PCTS01000011.1 GCA_002771565.1 Candidatus Campbellbacteria bacterium CG22_combo_CG10-13_8_21_14_all_43_18 | reverse complement strand
ACAATGGACCAGAAACAAGATGTCTCCAATTGAGTATAGAAATCATCTTTTGACTCAATCAAGGGGGCAGGAGGTGTGTTTCTAAAGTGTCTACTAAATGGGGTACACATCACCGACGGAGAAAAATCCGTTCTGGTTTCCGAGAGAAATCCCGGAGTCCTCGCGGCCATGGTGTATTCCGCTCGCAACGGAAAAAGGCGAGTGGAGGTGGTCAGTCTAGCCGCTCAAAGAAAAGCCGAGCGAGCTTTCTCGGAGGAGAAGATCTGAAGATGCTTTAGGGCCGAGGCGGAGAGACCCGCCTCGGCCCTAAAATTCGCCGGAGTCTTATTCAAAGGTTGATTTAGAAAAAAAGCTTGATATAATCCGGATGACTGAAAAGAGTCAAAGATAAAAATAGATATGGCAAATATTCTGCCGATAATACAAATAATCCTGGCCGTCTTTCTTTCGGCCGGAATTCTGCTTCAGCAATCTGACGCCGGCCTTGGAAGCGCTTTTGGCGGAGGAGACGGGGGGGGGAGCCGCACCAGAAGAGGCGCGGAAAAAACGCTTTTTAACCTGACCCTTATTGTGGCCGTTCTTTTCGTCGTCTCGGCATTTATCGCCCTTGTCATTTAAGTCTCCTTGTTATAATCTTATAACCATAAGCTGGAACTCCTTACCTCGTCGAAGGAAATCCCTTTCTTCAGAACCCGAAGGATAAAGTATGCTCAAAAAGAAAATAAACATTGGTATTTTGGATAAAATCCAAAAGACGATGGATGGTTTTAATTTTTATGAAAAAACCATTCTTTACGCTCTTTTGGCGGCGCTCTCGGCCAGCACTCTCATTACTCTGGTCAAAATCTCAAACCGCGTAAGTTTGGAGATTCCAAGAAGCGGTGGAGAAATAACGGAAGGCGTCATCGGCTCGCCGAGATTTATCAATCCGCTTCTGGCCATTTCCGACGTGGATAGGGACCTGACAAGCCTGGTCTATTCCGGATTGATGAAAGCCACTCCAGAGGGAGAGCTTATCGGAGATTTGGCGGAAAAATATGAGGTCTCGGAAAATAGATTAAGATATGTTTTTTACATAAAAGAAAAAGCCGTCTTCCACGACGGAGTTCCCGTCACCTCGGACGATGTCGTCTATACCGTAGGGCTTGCCAAGAACGACCTTCTTAAAAGCCCAAGAAGAGCGACTTGGGAGGGAATCGGCGTGGAAAAAATAGACGAGAGAACGGTGGCTTTTGTTTTATCCGAGCCTTATTCGCCCTTTTTGGATAATTTGACCATGGGTATAATGCCTATTCATCTTTGGGGCGAATTCTCTCCGGAAGAAATTACTTTTAGCAATCTCAATTCAAAACCAATCGGTTCCGGCCCGTATAAAGTAGCCGGCCTTAAAAAAGGTTCCGACGGCATATCAGAAAGCTACACCCTTTCCACTTTTGAAGATTACGCTTTGTCAAAACCTTTTCTAAGTAAAATTTCTTTTAAGTTCTACAAAAACGAGGAAGAACTGGCCAAAGCTTTTCTAAAAAAAGAAGTGGACGGTATTCATGCCATTTCTCCGGGAAAAGCCAAAGAGCTTGAAGAAAAAGGTAAAAATATCATTACCTCTCCCCTGCCAAGAATTTTCGGAGTTTTTTTCAATCAGAATCAAGCAACATTGTTTACCAATAAAGAAGTCAGGAGAGCTTTGGACAGGGCTATTTCCAGAGAAGAGATTATAACGGAAGTTCTGCAGAATTTTGGAAGAAAAGCGGAGGGGCCGCTTCCGGAAGGATATTTAATCAGAAGAAGGCCGGAGGCGGAAGGGAAAATTCTGGGAAGAATTGACGAAGCCATGTTAATTCTTGAAAGGGCCGGTTGGAAAAGGGGGGAGGACGGCGTCATGGTAAAAGAAGGGACTAAAGAGAATTTCAGATTAAGTTTTTCAATTTCAACATCCAACGCTCCGGAATTGAAAATCTTGGCCGGCCTTTTGAAAATGGAATGGGAAAAAATCGGAGCGGAGGTTGAGCTGAAATTTTTTGAGACGGGAACGCTAAACCAGGAAGTTATTAGGCCGAGAAAATACGAGTCCCTTCTTTTCGGGGAAATCGTCGGCAGAGATTTTGACCTTTACGCTTTCTGGCATTCCTCTCAAAGAAACGACCCGGGGCTAAACATTTCTCTTTATACGAACATCGAGGCCGACAGACTTCTGGAAAAAATCAGAACAGCCGAGAGCCGGAGAGAAAAAGAAGATAATTATCTTCTTTTTGAGGAAGAAATCAGAAAAGACATTCCGGCTGTTTTTATTTACTCGCCCGATTTTATTTACGCCACAAATAAAAAAATTAAGGGTCTGCGAATCGGGGTCGTAACCACCCCTGCCGAACGATTTCTTAATGTTCACGAATGGCATCTCTTGACCGACAAAGTCTGGCCATTTTTTATCAATTAAAAAAATTTATTAACCGATAAAAAATTAAAAACGGAAAAATAGAAAATAAACGGGGGCAGGAAAGAAAAGATGAATGCCGTCGGAGACGAATTTCAAAATTTGCCGGAAAAAATTCAAAAAACCAATATGAAGAAAGAAAACAAAGAAAACCAAAAAAGAAGCCGCTTTCATGAAAGAGGGGCGGTAAAAATCGACAGGATGCCCGGGAAAAAACCGCCCAAGAGAAGAATGAAGAGAATCCCGAGAATCAATTTCAACAACAAAAAAAACGACAAAATTCCGAAGCTTAAAAAAGGAGACATCAGAATTGTAACTATCGGAGGTCTGGAAGAGGTCGGTAAAAACATAATGGCTATTCAATACGGTGACGATATCGTCGTCATTGACGCCGGTTTTCAGTTCAAGGAAGATGACACGCCGGGTATTGATTTCATCCTCCCCGACACAAAATATTTGGAAGAAAGAAAAGACAAAGTCAGAGCGCTTCTCGTCACCCATGGACACCTGGACCATATCGGAGCGATTCCTTATATTATGGAAAAAATCGGCAATCCGCCCATTTATGTCAGAGACTTCGGAGCCATGCAGATAAGAAAAAGACAGGAAGAGTTTCCCGCGGCGCCGTCTCTTGATATTCGTCTTCTTAGAGGAAACGAGGCCCTTAAGTTTGGCGAAATAGAGGTCAAATTCTTTCCCGTTGAGCACTCCATTCCGGATTCCGTCGGCATTATTGTTAAAACTCCTAACGGGAGCATTGTCAATACCGGGGACATAAAAATTGACAGCGTCGGAGGCCGGCCGACTGAAAAAGAAAAAGAGGCTTATTCCGTTTTACAGAAAGAAAAAATTCTTTTGATGACGCTTGATTCAACGAACATAGAAAGACCGGGTTTTTCAATTCCGGAGTCCGTTGTCGTTGAAACAATCGGCAAAATCATGAAGGATGTCAAAGGAAGACTGATAATCGCGGCCTTTGCCTCACAGATCGAAAGGCTGATAGCCTTTATAAAATTCGCGGAAAAATACAACAAAAAAGTGGTCGTGGAAGGGATGAGTATGAAAAACAATCTGGCCATTATCAAGGAAATGGGGCTTGTTAAAACAAGAAGCATTATCCCGGTTACGGAAATCGGAGATTACCCGCCTGACCGAATCATTGTCCTTTCAACGGGCGGACAAGGGGAAGATTTCTCGGCTTTGGTCAGAATGGCCAACGGAACGCACAAACAGATCAAGCTCGGAAAAAATGACACCGTCTTGATGTCCTCGTCCATTATTCCGGGGAACGAGAGGTCCATCACAAAACTAAAAGACAATGTTTACAGACATGTCGGCAAGGTTATCACCTATCTTGATACGGAAGTTCACGCCTCCGGACACGCCTACCGGGGGGAACTTGAGTGGGTTCACCGGCAGGCCAATTACAGGTTTTTTATGCCGGTTCACGGGCATCATTATATGCTTAGGATGCACGCCGAGCTGGCAAAATCAATCGGCGTTCCGGAAGAAAACATTATTGTCCCGGAAAACGGCTCCATCATTGAAATTCGGGAAAAAGGAACAAAATTAGTCAGACTCAAAGAGAAAGCCTCGTCTAATACGATTATGGTTGATGGTTTTTCAATCGGGGGAACGCAGGAAATGGTCATCAGAGACAGAAAGATTTTGTCGGAGGACGGCATCGTTCTGATTGTGGCAAGCATTGACCCCCGGACCGGCGCCTTGAGAAAATCCCCCGACATTATCGCCAGAGGTTTTGTTTATGTCAAAGAATCGCAAGAACTTTTGGCCCAAACCAGACTTATTATCAAAAAAAGCATTGAAGGAAACGCCAGAGGCTCCAACCCCATAAATTTTGATTACATTAAAGACGCTTTGACGGATGATGTCAGAAAATTCCTCTTCCAAAAAACGGCCAAGTCGCCTATGGTCATTCCCGTCATAATCGGAGTATAAAGCCATAGAAATAGAAACCAAATTACTACAGTTAACTGTAGTGCTACGATATTAAATTACTACAGTTAACTGTAGTAATTTGCGGGAGAGGAAAATCGCAAAAAAACTTCCTTGGCGATTTTTCTTTGTCATCTTTATTTACAATGTTAAGATTGAAAGAAAAAAGAGTTTTTTAATTTTAGAATATAAGAAAACATCCAAGAAAATGACAGCAAATATAAAGAAAAGAAAAATAAGCGCTCTTTATCTGATGGCTTTTTTTCTGAATCTGCATGTGGCCATACCGACTTATATCAACTCAACCTTCCTGGAAAACTTTATCCCGAAAGAATTTGTTGGAATAATTTATACGATTGGGGCTTTGCTTGCCATTTTTGCCTTTATCATTCTGCCAAATCTTTTAGAGAAGTATGGAAATTATAGGGTTGGCATTACGGCTCTTTTTGTTGAATTTATTGCGATTTTAGGCCTTTCCATAACCAAGGACCCGATTTTTATCCTGGTTTCTTTCATTATAAGCCTGGTCTTGATCAGAGTGGTAAGTTTCAATGCCGACATCTTTCTGGAGAGCCTCTCAAGCGACTCTAAGACCGGGGGTATCAGGGGGTTTTTCCTTTCCACCTCAAGCGCGGCCTGGGTCGCCGCTCCGGTCCTCGGAGGCTTTCTTCTGGGGAACGGTAATTTTTCGAGGCTTTATCTTGTCTCGGCTTTAGTCAGCCTGCCGGTTTTTTTCTTTCTTATAACCAAATTTAAAAATTTCCGGGACCCGAATTACGACAGGATGTCTTTCTGGAAAACACTTCGTCTGATATGGATAAAAAACGATATCCGAAAAATCGTTTTGATCAATACCCTTTTAAGATTTTTTTATTCCTGGATGGTTATTTATACCCCCATTTATCTCAAGGAGGTTATGGGTTTTTCTTGGAGCGAAATCGGCTTGATATTTTCCATAATGCTCACGCCTTTTGTTTTTTTACAAGCTCCGCTCGGGAAAATAGCCGACAAATATCTCGGTGAAAAGGAGTTGCTTTCGGCGGGAATTTTTATTTTGGTCCTGGCTACGGCCGTGTTATCTTTTATAAAAATACCGAGTTTTATTTTGTGGGCCTTGGTCTTGTTTTTAACACGCGTCGGGGCAAGCTCAAGCGAAGTTATGAGCGAAACTTATTTTTTCAAAAAAATAGACGGCACCGATTCCAATTTGGTGGGGTTTTTCAGAATGACGGGACCGATAGCCTACGTCATATCCCCCCTTGTGGCTACTTTTATCCTCGGGTTTGCGGGGCTTCATTATCTTTTCTTGATTTTGGGAATAATAATGCTCTTCGGTCTTTGGTTTTCGTTTTCGCTTAAAGACACTCTCTAGAGCTTGGGCCTTTTTGGCCGGACATCCGGCAATAAAAGGACCTCCCAAAGATTTTGAAAAGAGGAGGGCGCTTTGGAAGAGCGATTTTATCGGAATAAAGAAAGGGAAAATTCCTATCTTCTAATTTTCAAGAAAACCAAAAGGGCAAAAACAAAAGAAGCGATGTAAAACCAAGCGTCCGAGGTAAGCCCCAGAGGAAAGACCTCAACGATGAGTAGAGCCGTACCGAGAGCGTAAACAAGAATAAAATAGGCATGAAGATTCCTGTGTCCGGCCCAAACATGCAGAAGCTGAATCAGCCAAGCGGCCGCCACAAGCGCCAAAGCTAAAGTCATCATAATGCCTAAGACTTAATATTAAAAGCCATTTAGATTTTGACCAATCTAAAGTAAAAAATAATCGGCTGAGTAAATAATAAAATAAAATCAGCCGGCTGACAGAGCTTTTGTGGATAAAAAATCCGAATGAACGGAAGAAATGGCGAAATGAAAAGCTTGAAGGTTCGATTACAAACCCAAAAGTTCCGAGAGCTTCGGTTCGTCAAAACCCACAACGACATCCGTTTTGGGGTTCTCTCCCTCCGAAGTTATGACAATAACCGGCACTCCCATTTGGCCGGTTTTTTCCATCATTTCCTGCCTCTTGACCGTATCTTCGGCCACATTATAATCGTTGTATTCCACGCCGTGCTCTTTGAAAAACTTTTTCGTGGCCTGACAAAAATGACAGGTCGGGGTTGAATAAATTTCTACTTTGTTCATATCTTTGAAATTTAATTTTAAAGCTCTAAGATTCTAGCATCTTTTCTCCCTTTTCCGCAAATCTTTCTTTTTTCTTTTGTTGCCAGAGAATAGACATTCCCGTCAAAAAAATGAGCGTGGAGGCGACAGCCGAAAGCAGGCAGTACGAACAAAAAGCCCGAAGAACCACGGCCTGCAGATATAAAAACCAAAGAGTGGCTAAAAATCCGAGAGGAGTGATAAGAAGAATTTTTTTTATAAGATTTTCGTCTTTCTTAAAATTATAGACAAAGACTCCTAAAAAAATCACAAGGTAAAAAAGAAGACCCAAGAAAGCGGTCGGCAAACCGAAAATTTCCGAGTATTTGCTGTTTAGAACGATGTCACAGCCGTGGACCAGAAAACAACCGGCCTCGTTTCCCTGAAAATGACTGATGGTCAAATAGAGAGCGTCTAAAAAACCGATGAGCGAAAATAGCAAAAGCAGATTTATGGGCAGGGTTTTTATATCGGTTTTCATAATTTGCGCTTAAATTTCAAAAAACGAACCAAGCGAATAAAGTCAAGAAAACCAGCCACTATTAAAGCAAATGGCTGAAGGTTTTTTATAAGAAGAACTCCGAAAAGGCGGGAGATTTTATACCTCGAAAATTTATATCGCAAGAAGAATTATATCGCAAGAAGAATAAGAGCCGCCCCCAAAAGAGCCATATTTTTCATAAAGTTCGTCATCTCGCCCATCTTTTGCATCTCATCCTGGACATTCCAGAAATCATGCATTTTGACGGAAGAACCGAAAAGAAAAATAATGAGAAGCCACAAGGAAACATCAAGGTATTGCCAAATGATAACCCCGAGGCCGCCCAAAAGAACCATCAAGCCGGTTAAAAAAACGGCAAGCTTGGGACTCGGCACGCCCTTCTGGGCCGAATAGCCCACGAGCATTTCCCTCTTCAAAAAAAGATGGTTAAGCCCGCTCATGAGGAAAAATCCTCCGAAAAGAATCCTTCCGATAATAAATAGAATTTCCATATCAATTCATATTTTAAAAAGAGTTAGTAATGTTTGAACTCTATCTGTCTTTATTATAACAAAAGAAAAATGTTAAGATAAGGGGGTGGATAAAAAAGAGCTAAGAAAAAGACTGACCGCAGAGGCCTGGAAAGTAACCCAGGAAGGGGAAACCGAGGCTCCGTTTAGCGGTCAATATGTTGACAATAAAGAAAAGGGAGTTTATAAGTGCGTCGTCTGCGAGCAGAATCTTTTTTCATCGGAGGCAAAATTTGATTCCAAGACCGGCTGGCCGTCGTTTACAGAGCCGGAAAATCTGGAGCGCGTCAGGCTGGGAAAAGATGATTCAGGCGGAATGAAGAGAACGGAGGTTCTTTGCCGAAAGTGCGGGGCGCATCTGGGACATGTTTTTTCCGACACTCCGGCGGGGAGACAAAGATATTGCATAAATTCCTGCTCGCTTGAATTCCAAAAAAAGCGAAGCGTGAAAAGTAATTTGTAAAATTTAGCAAATCTCATCAGAGAGTGTAAAATTCACACCATGAACGAAGAAATAACAAAGCCGCAGCCTTTGACGATTGAAGAAGTCCATCAAGCCTGCCTCGTAACTGACGGCAGGGCCGGCAGAATTGGAAAAGAAATACAGGAAGGTATAGATTTTGTCAGGAAACATCCCCGGTCAGTCTCGTTCTTTGGCTCGGCCAGATTCAGCGAAAAAGAGCCGGATTATCAAAAAGCCAGAATCTTAGCAAAAAAAATAGTGGAGGAAACCGGTTACACCGTGGTTTCAGGAGGCGCTTTAGGTATAATGGAAGGAGCCAACCGTGGAGCAAAAGAAGCGGGAGGGAATTCTTTAGGACTCAATATTCTACTGCCTGACGAACAGATTATCAATCCATATGTCACGGAAAGTTTTACATTTTATTATTTTTTCACCAGAAAAGTCTCTTTGGCTTTTTCGGCCGAAACATATATTTTTTTTCCCGGAGGTTTCGGCACGCTTGATGAATTTTTCGAAATTCTAACTTTGGTCCAAACGGGAAAAATTGAAAAAGTTCCCATCATCTTGGTTGGAAATAAATATTGGCAGCCAATAGACAGAATTATCCGGGAACATTTATACGAAAAGTACGGAACTATAAGTAAAGACGATCCAAACCTTTACATCATCACGGAAAACGAGAGCGAAATTATAGACATCATCAAGAAAGCCCCCATAAGAAAGGAGGGCTAGAAAAACCGGGAGATTATCCCCCGGTAACTTTTGACAGGCTTGTCCTGTTTGAGTAATATGTGAATACTTGTTCATATATTCACACATAAAACCCATGAAAATACTTGCAGAAAACAGCAGGACGGCTAGAGCCATTGAGACATTCAAAATTCTGTCCTCCGGAACCCGCTTCAAAATCGTTACTTTGCTGATGAAAGCCGGCCGCGACCTTTGCGTTAACGAGATAGCGGAGGCCATCGGCATGTCTCATTCGGCCACTTCTCACCAGCTCGCAAAACTTGAAGACAAGGGCATTGTCCGCTCTTTCAGAATGGGGCAAATGATCTGTTATGAAATAGAGAGAAGCGCCGTTACGGGAGAGCTTCTTACGGTCGTGGACCAGTTTATACATAAGTAAGAAAAATATGATTGGCAAAAATCTTTTATTTTTAATAATCTTAATGGTAGCCGTTCTCGGTTTTTTCATCAGCAGAAATTCAAATCAATTCAAACTGCCGGCCGGAGAGACGACGGTCGTGGAAGTCGGTTCGGCGGAAGAACCGGCGGAAAAAACGGAAGAAAAAGACAAGGAGAACGATGAAGAAGAAGAAAAAATAATGAGAATATCAAAAAGAGAAATATTAATAACGGACGGAGTCAAACATTCCATTCCCTTGAATGAGATACTTTCCGGCGGGCCTCCCAAGGACGGTATCCCCTCAATAGACGCGCCAAAATTCATAAGCCCGGTAGAGGCTGATAAATTTTTGACGGATGAGGCCGCGGGTCTCGGTCTGATTTATAAGGGAGAGAGTAAATTTTATCCGTACCAGATTCTGGTCTGGCATGAGATTGTAAATGATGTAATCGGAGGAGAGCCCGTCCTTGTTACCTATTGCCCTCTTTGCGCCACGGGAGTGGTTTTTGACAGAAGAGTCGGAGGAAAGGCCCAGGAATTCGGAGTCTCCGGCAAACTCTGGCAGTCAAACCTTTTAATGTACAACCGAAGCGGGGATGAAAAAACGGAATCTTTATGGTCGCAAGTCCTCGGAGAGGCGGTTTTAGGTCCAAACACCGGAGAAAAACTGGAAATACTTCCCTCTGACACTATCTTGTATGGCGACTGGAAAAAAGAAAATCCCGAGACAAAGGTCCTATCTAGAGAAACCGGAGCGGCGAGAAGCTACGGACAGGACCCTTACGGCGATTATTATACAAGCGAGTCGGTTTCTTTCGGGGCTTTCTTTAACGACAGCAGGCTTCATCCGAAAGCTTTTGTGTTGGGAATTGAAGTGGACGGAAAGTTCAAAGCTTACGACAAAGAAGCTTTGCCCGAAGGAGTGATGACGGACAATTTTGCCGGACTGGAAATCAGAATTGAGAAAAGCGCTATCGGCGAAGTCAGAATGTCCATCGGACAAAAGGCCTTGCCTTATATCGGAGGATTCTGGTTTTCCTGGCTGGCCGTTCACCCGGAAACGGAGCTTTTTAAATAATTACCAAGTAATCATTAAAAAATGGATAAGCTTAGCGCCAAAGAGAAATACGAATTAAAAAAAAGTGAGAAACTGGAGCGGAAAAAAGAAAAAGACGGAACGGAGAAAACAAACGGCCACGGCAAAAAATTCTTATGGGCCTTTATCCTGGTCGCGCTTGTCATTTTGCTTTATCTTGGCTTGAAAAGCATCGTAAAAAATAACACCCCCCAGGGAAATGATTTCAGTAGAAGCGTTCCGAGCGCCGGCAGAGGGCATATATCCGTCGGCGCCGTTTTGCCGGAAGGCACATATTCTTCAAACCCGCCGTCCTCGGGACCGCATTACCCGAGTACGGCCAGAGGCGGTTTTTACGATATCGGAGAGATTGTGGAGGACCAGTTTGTCGTTCACAATCTGGAGCACGGCGATATATGGATTGCCTATCATCCGGGCATTTCAAAAGAGGTCAAGAACATTTTGGAGAACTTTGGCGGCCGATATGTTCTGGTCAGCCCGAGGGAAAAAAACGAATCAGACATATTCTTGGTCGCCTGGCAGAGAATTGACGGCTTCAGCCAAGAAGAATTAACGAAAGAAAGGGTCAAGGATTTCATTTTAAGATACGACAACAAGGGCCCGGAACAGGTTAGAGGCGGAGGAGGACATCAAGCCGGCATCGCCAATTAAAATAAATTAAATTTGAGATAGATTATGAAAAAGCATAAAAAAGGAAACGCCGCTATAGCCGTTTCAATTATCATCGCCGGAGCAATCATCGCCGGAGCGGTCTTTCTCTCGCGGGGAGAAAAGACGGGGAGCGCGGCCCAAAACACGAGGCACGGGGAAACGCAAGAAATCAGAAATTTCAGAATGCCGGATGAAAATGATTTCTTAAGAGGCAATCCGGACGCCAAAGTAACCATCGTTGAGTTTTCCGATTTTGAATGTCCCTTCTGCGCTCGGCTTCATCCGACACTTTCCAGACTGGTGGAAGAAAGAGATGATGTTAATTGGGTCTATCGCCACTTCCCTCTCTCCAGCATCCATTCCAGAGCTCTCGCCGCCGCTATTGCAAGCGAGTGTGTTGCAAAACAGGGCGGAAATGAGGCTTTTTGGAAATTCAGCGACGCTTTATTTTTGAATCAAAACAATTTGGGAAACGATTTATACGAAGAACAAGCTCTGAAGTTTGGCCTTGATCTGGATGAATTCAGAAGCTGTCTTTCGGATAAAGAAATCGCAAAGAATGTAACGGGGGATGGAAATGAGGCCGTAAGTTCCGGGGGCAGAGGAACTCCGTTTTCCGTGGCAATTACCGCAAGCGGCCGATTGTTGCCGTTTAGCGGCGCCCTGCCGTATGAAACAATCGTCAGTCTGGTGGACCAGGCCGTCAATAATTAGAAAATAAAAGAAAAAAATATGAACGCAAAAGTTACAGTCTCAATAGTAATAATTGTTTTAATCGTCTTTTTCGGCTTCTTAATCGCAAGAGGCGGAGACGGCCCTAATCCGACAGAAGAAGATGGAGCTCTTTCTTCCGAAAAAACAAATGGCTCTGAAAAGGCGGGAGGTAAGCCGGTTTTGCCGAATTTTGACAAAGCTCCGAGTTTTTCTTTGGAAGACATTGAAGGAAAAATTGTAAATCTGGATGATTTTAAGGGCCGAACCGTGATCGTAAATTCATGGGCGACTTGGTGTCCTTTTTGTGTGGATGAATTGCCGGATTTTGCCGAACTTCAAAAAGAATTCGGCGATAAAATCGTTATGATTGCCATTAACAGACAGGAATCTCTTCAAAAATCAAAGAGCTTCACCGACAATCTGGGTATAACGGAAAATATGCTCTATCTTTTGGACCCGAAGGACGATTTCTACAAAAGTATCGGGGGCTTTTCAATGCCGGAAACTCTTTTCATTGACGGAGAGCAAAACATCAGAATTCACAAAAGAGGGCCCATGGAACTTTCCGAGATGATTAGCAGGGTTAATTCAATATTAAATTAAATGTTTGAACTTAGTCTGGCTTTTATCGTCTCTTCTTTTGGCGCGGGCCTTCTGACATTTCTGGCGCCCTGCACTTTGCCGCTGGTGCCGGCTTATCTCGGATTTATCAGCGGAGTTGACCAAAAAGACCTGGAAGACCCGGAAAAAGCGCCGGGAGCCAGAAAGAAAATCTTTCTGAATGGGGTCTTTTTTATCTTGGGTTTTTCTCTGATTTTTATAATCTTCGGAACATTGGCCGGCCTTTTGGGGCAAGCTCTTGTGCCGTTCAGGCTTTGGCTCGGCAGAATCGGAGGAGCTTTTATCATAATTTTCGGGCTTTTTATGTTGGGAGTCTTTAATTTGAACTTTCTGAAGATGGAAAAAAAAATGAAAATGCCCAAGTGGCTCTCTCTGGGCAAACCTTCAAGCTCATTTGTCGTCGGGGGAACATTTGCTTTCGGCTGGACTCCTTGCGTCGGGCCGATTCTGGGTTCAATCCTCCTTCTGGCCAGCACTTCATCCACGGCCTTGTCGGGAGCCGTAATGCTCTCGATTTTCTCAATAGGCCTTGCCATTCCTTTCTTGGCCATCGCTTTTGCCTATTCGCGCGCTTCCAAATATGTCGAGGCTATCGCCAAATATTCAAAATGGGTTTCCTATGTCGGCGGAGTCTTTTTGATTATTCTGGGAGCGCTCCTTGTGACCGATAACTTTGGATTGACCATTTCTTACGGCTACCAGCTTCTGGAATTCATCAATTATGACAGGCTTCTGGATTTCTTGTAATTCCCGCAAAGTTATCTTCGGGGAGAATTCTCTCCAAGGTAAAAATAAGCCTAAACAAAATCCTGTTTGCAAAAGCCGATTACAAAAAATTTTCGTCTATTATTCTTCTTCGCGCTACTTGAGGCCATGGGGTAAAAGTCTGAAGATTTTACGTCATACCCGAAAGACAGTAAAAGACAAGAGGGAAAGAGTTTTGTAATTTAAGAAAATAAAACGATGAAAATAAAAATAACCCAATATAAATGGGAGGGCTCTTGGGGGCCTTTTAAAATAAATGTTCCATGTGGAGAATGCAATGTCAGTGAAGGCGTAATAAAGGATTTGTTGGAAAACGATTTCAGGGATGACAAAGACCGGATTTATTTTGAAACAAAACCTTGGTTAAATAATTGGTGGAAAATTATCTTAAAAGGCGCCTGGCACGCCCCTATCATACTTGTCAATAAAAAATTGGTTTTCCAGGGAAAGGTTATAGACAGAGGCCTGCTCGGTTATCATATAAGAAAAGAGCTGGTTAAAGGATATAAAATTTCGGAAAACGCAAATGTGGTTTTCTCCAAAGAGAAGTGCGGATTTTGCGTCAAAGCCAAGAATCTTCTCAAAGAGAAAAAGGTGGAATTTGAAGAAAGAGATATTATAAAAAACCCGCTATATGCCCATCAGGTTTTTTATCTGACCAAACAATTTTTCCCCGCCGGTAAGCCCGTTACCACGCCGCAAATTTGGCTTCGGGGAAAATATGTCGGAGGAGCGGATGAACTGGAGAAATTTCTGGCGCAAACACCCGTTTCTTCTCCCAAATCATCTAACAGGCCGTAAAATACGGCTGTATGGAGGTCTTTTAGAAGATATAATATTTAGAAAGCCGACATTTAGCTTGACAGCTAGTGTATTATTAAAGTAGAAAGTTCTAGTAAATAACCGGCCGACGAGAAGAGAGGCGAGATGCTCTACGATGTGGCGATAGTCGGTTTTGGAGTGGCGGGGGCGAAGGCGGCGATTGATGCCGTCAATAACAACCTCAAGACCGTCGTCTTTACCGGCTCTTCGAAGTCGGTGAAGAATGCCCGGTCAACCTGGGTCAGGAGTTTTGAAAATGTCCCGGGGCTGATCGGTGTCTCGGCCAAGTTCATCCTTGGCCAAGCCAGGGACATCCTGAAAGCGCGCGCCACGCGCGTCATTAGAGAGGATGTCCTCTCGGTCTCCAGAGAGGGACAGGCGTTTCTTCTGGAGTCCGAAAGGGACAAAGTTCTGACGCGCTTCGTCGTCCTGGCTTTGGGAGCCACGGACGAACAACCTCAACTGCCACAGATAGAAGGCATCTTCCCTTACGCCAACGGCGGAAGGGGGGTGGAGCCTTCGGCCCATTACTGCCTACGGTGCGACGGGCATAAGGCCTTTGGCAAGGATTTTGCCGTCGTCGGGTCGGGCAAGGACGCCTCTTTTGTGGCAAAAGAGGTTATGACCCGCGCGGCGATCTTCGGAGAGAAGAACGAGATTCTCTTCCGTCCGAAGGGCTTCCTCTTTCTTCACGGAAGGGAGCCCGGATTCCCGCTGGAAGAGATCCAGGTTCTCCAAAGCTTCGGCATTGAGGTTGTCCGCGAGTCAATCCGCGGATATGAGGGCAGAGAGGCGTTGGAGGCCGTCATTCTTGAGGGCGGCAGAAGAATCTCTGTCTCCCTTGCCTTTGTCTCTCTCGGAATGAGAGAGAAAAAAGGAGCAATCTACCGAGCCCTCCGAGAGCTTGGGGTAAGATTTACTCGCGATGGTATCACCGTCAGCGAGGAGAACCGGGCCATCCCGGGGATTTTCTCGGTCGGAGACGGCACGGCCGGACGGCCACGGCAGATCTATACAGCCTATCACGACGCCAATCGCGTCGTCTCGGGCGAAATCAAGTCGGCAATCAGAAAGGAGATGTTGGACAGGCTAAGAGTCTGACCGACTCACGGGCCCGGAAATCGTTCCGGGCCCGTTTTCATTTTTGTCTTATTTAATTTTTGTCTTATTTCTTCTTTTCTTCTCTGTTTTTTTATTTTTCTTACCCAAGAATACCAATAAAATTATTCAAGAACCGAAACTCCTTTCCAAAAAGCGACATATCTCTTTATTTTCACAAAGGCTTTTTTCGGCTCCGGATATGACCAAGCGGCATCGGGGTTTTTTTCTCCGGCCACGATAATATCGTAATAATCCGCTTCTCCCTTATACGGGCAAGTGCTGTGGGTTTTGCTTTTTGAAAGGTAATCGTGGCGAATTGAATCGGGAGGAAAATAATGATTGCCTTCAACAATAATTGTCTTATCGCTTTCGGCTATAATTGTGTTTTTCCAAATCGCTTTCATTTGAGCTTATTCTATAACTCATCTAGCCTCGGCGGGGTTACCGTCAAAATCCGACCTTAGTTTTTGACCTTTGATTCTCGGCTCATGATAAAATTCGGTTTTTCCAGAGGGCCGTTTTTATTTCAGAGATTTAAGCCAGGAAGCGATAGCTTTGGCTCCATCCATCCATTTTTCTCCCATTAAAATTCCCGGATGGGTTGCCCCTTTTATTTCAAGAAAGTCTCCGCCATAATGCTCCGCCATGGCGCGAGACTTTTCGATGCCCACGCCAAACGGCACGGAATCGGCTTTTTCCGTGCCGATAAAAAGCGTCGGCGCCATAATGGAACTTTTTGGAACGGAAATTCCCATTTTTCTTTGGCTTCTGGCGGCGCCCGATTCCATTCCAAGCATCTCTTTCATTTTCATAAGCATCTCTTGAGGAATATCCGGAAAGACCTTCATGGCTTCCATCGGGTCGGTTGGCATACCCTCTTCAACAGGACTGTAAACTTCCGGATATTTCACTTCTTCACCTCCTCCCTGCCCCTCGGCGGACGGACTGCCGTTTATAGAAACCATGGCTTTGACACTCCTGTTGACGGCGCAATACATTAAAGTCACCAAACCGCCCATAGAGTGCCCAACGACAACCGGGTTTTCAATGACTAATTCCCTGACAACAGCATCAACATCGTTGACATAAGAATCCATGGTTGCTCCGGCCAATTCTCCTCCGCTTCTACCATGACCTCTTAGGTCAAGAGCGTAAGTCTTAAAACCTTTTTCTGTAAAAAATTCGTTGTACATTTTCCACATCCAATGACCACCCCAAGAACCATGGACTAGAATCAGAGGGTACTTGAAAATTTCCCCTTGGGGATTATTTTCCAGAACAAATATCTTATTTTTTCCAATGCTGTGCTCTTTCATTTTTCTTTTGATTTATTCTTATAATTAATGATAATGATAAATTCATATTGAGAATCGTTTAGAATCTAAGCATGGTCAAGTTTTTTTCCTTCTCTATGGTCCGGATGTCCTTTCTCGGCAAGATAACTCCCGGTATCATTCTTACTCGTATTTGCCTATTTTAACATAAAAGAGAAATTTGGAGCGAGGCAAAAAAGAAGAAACACGGCTTGGTCGTGTTTCTTCTTTTTTCTCGGTCTTTTAAGAAAAAATTATTGGAGTGATTGAATTTGCTCCTGGAGTTTCTGTATTTCCTTTAGAGCTTCTTCAATTTTTTTCTGGATAGCGCTTTCTTCCGTCGTTGCCGCCTGCGAGCCAGCGCTTCCGAGAGCGTTTTGGGAGATAATTTCATTCAATTTGGCTCTGGTTAAAGGCCCGACAAAGCCGTACCCCGAGTCTCCGGCAGAAGCAATGCCGTATTTCTCTTGGAACTTCTTCACGGCTTCTCTGGTTAAGGCGCCGAAGTAATTTGTTTCGTTTCCGGGCGAGCCCGCGCCACTTGAGGCAATTCTGGTTTCCGAGTCGGAATTTAGAACTTGCTGAAGGAGAAGAATATCAGAATTCTCGGTTCCCTCCCCAAGAGGTTGACTGAAAGAAGCGGAAGAACTTTCGGAGGGAGGTTGAGGTGAAGACGGAATGGAAACCTGTCGGCCTGAAGAAATCTCGGCCAGCTTGGCTCTGGTTGAAGGGCCGACTAATCCGAAGCCGGAGCTCTCTTCGTTTCCGGAAGAGACAATGCCGTATTTCTCTTGGAACTTCTTCACGGCTTCTCTGGTTAAGGCGCCGAAGTAATTTGTTTCGTTTCCGGGCGAGCCCGCGCCACTTGAGGCGATTCTGGTTTCCGAGTCGGAATTTAGAACTTGCTGAAGGAGAAGAATATCATTCCCCTCCATCCCAAGTCTTAATGCCCGGTTAGCGCTAAAGACGCCGATTTGAGGAGAGGTTGCGGTCGTCGCGGGCGGAGTGGTTGTTATTGTCGTTGTTTGGGCCGGAGCGGCGGGAGTTGTTGTGATAACGGCAGGAGAATATGAGCTACCACCCCCGCCTCCGCCTCCGCCTCCGCCTCCGCCTCCGCCGGCTCCGCCTACGGAACTGGTGCAGAGGGTTGATGAAGGAGTAACCGTAATATTTATCGTCCCGCCTTGTCCGCTTGGAACATCAAAAATAATTGATGATTCACTTGAAGAACAAGAGGAGCTGTCAACAAAGGCTGAATCGGCGTTGTGGCTTAGAGTCGCGGCGTCGGAGGAAGTTATCTTTATTGACGACCCGCCGGAGAGACTAATAACAAAGTTGTCGGAATTGACTTGAACTTGCTCTACTGAAGATTGCGCCAGGTTGAATGTCAAACCATTGACGCTTATTTCCGCCTCCGAAGTGAGAGAAACATCGTTAAACGCGGCAAAGGCGGGCAACGCAAAGCTCAAACTTAGCCCCAACGCCAACATCGTTTTCCATGTTTTTTTCATTGGCTGTTAAGTTAATTAGGGTTATAAGCTTATCTGGACAACTTCTGACATTCCCATACGCTAGCAGCTGCTGCACCGGTTGTCGTACAAATAGCCTCAACGTTGCCAGCAACTGCGTACGCTACATTCGCGCCCCCTCCATTAATACCGTCACCGGTCTGACCAAAAACATTCAGACTGGTCACTGTACGGTTGATGACACGAATTTCCATACCAGAAACCGCAACAGGCAATTGTACGCTATCACCAGCGGTTGCAACGGTAGTAACTACGTTGATGTCTGCTGTTAATGCAGTACCAGCTTGCGCGCCCCCAGCAAGAGCTGTTAACGCAGTATTTACTGACTTTACTAAGTATCCGCTGGTTGTAATCGTTCCATTGACCGAGAGATTTCCCGCAGAATCAAAAGTGGAGGTGGCCGTACCGCCAAAGTAGGCGGTGTCAAAGACAGAAAAGCGAGTTGAGGACGCTTGGCCGA
>PCTS01000015.1:4294-23366 GCA_002771565.1 Candidatus Campbellbacteria bacterium CG22_combo_CG10-13_8_21_14_all_43_18 | reverse complement strand
TTCGGATTTCGTCAAACAAACGCACCAAAACATTAGCCTCGGCTCTGAAAGAGTCGGGGTTTTATGTTTTGTAGGGATGAGAAGGGCGAGAACGGCGGAGCCCCGACATGTGTCGGGGCGAGGTAGGGTCGAAGAAATTTTGCAAAGCAAAATTATCTGTGACCGAGTCCTCTCTCGCTCTTCGGCGGAACAAAATGAGGACATTTTTGCCGACGAAAGTGGTTTAAGTTTTCCCCGGTAAATGACACTCTTGCCTTGGTCATTGAATGAAAAAAACTGCAGATCGGGGCTTTTCGATATTGGCCCCGCGTTAAACTTTTTTAGCGTTGGAATTCTTTTCTCTTAAAAAAATTGCCTTACATTTTTTGATTGACTTTTGAAAGAAAATATGCTTTGATTAACTGCGGAAAAAGCTCTTTGAGATTGTCATCCAGTTTTGCCTTGCTTCGGCAAGGCAAAAAGACAGAGGAGAAGAAACATGGCAAAAGTGAAAGACATTTCGTTCGGCCTGATCGCAGGGGCCGCCTTGTTCGGAGCCATATGGCTCCTGGCAAGGCACCCTTTCGCGGCGGGGTTGATGCTGGCCTTGCCCATCGCCCTATACGCGGTCGCGTATACGGCGCTTGCCCCGAACGACTGGTTTGTGACCTTCCGCCCGGAAGAGGGAAAGGTCAAGATTGTCGTAAGGGGCGCCGACGAAAAAGGGAGAGGCGGTGTGTTCGTCCGGTTCATCATGAACTGGAAGGATTACACCCTTGACGAGGAGAATAATGTAGTCCTCGCGTCCCTGCTGGGGCCGGGGGCAAGGAAGAAGTGGCATGACGAGCTCCTCGGCTACCTCGGCCTCGCCTGGGTGGGAATCCCCCTTCGGGATTCCGTATACCAGTACCGGTTCAAGTGGGCCGAGTACGAGCAACAAGCGGAGGGAAAATACAAACTTCGGCTTCGCGACGAGCTGACAGAACTCGTCTTTCTGAAGCCGACCCAATACGTGGTCGTGGCGCCAGAGGCCGAGGTTAAGGGGAATGTTCCCGTGGATTTCAAGTATGTCTTGACAGTCCGCGTTACGAACCCCTACAGGGCTATCTTCGTAGCCGACAGCTGGCTGGTCAGGCTGGCTACCGCCGCAAACGGCGCTATTATCCCCTGGCTCCGAACCAAGGAGTTCGAGGAGATAAACACCGGAGGCGACCAGGAGATGGTCCGGAGAGTTCTCACGCTCAACACCCATAACAGGGTGACGAACAATGGGTTAGACCTAGGCCTGGAGGACGAGTTCGGCATCAGGATTGACGATGTCGAAATCGCGGAGTTTGACCCCAAGGGAGGGGAAAAGCTCCGTGAGGCGCTCGTCGCCCGGAAGATCGCCGTGGAACAAGCCACGGCGAGGAAGGAAGAGGCCGGAGGCGAAGCGGCCTTTATCCGGGAAACCGGAAAGGCCGAAGCCAAGCGCCTCAAGGCTCTCCTTAAGGAGACCGAGGGTAAGAGCTTGACCGCCCTCGTCGGTCTCGCCCTCCCCTCCATCGCCGAAAGCCTTTTCAGGAGGAAGAAGTGAAAAAACTCAAGCCCCTTTTCATCGCTCTCCTCGGAGGAGGAGGGGTCTATCTCTTCAGAGGAGAGCTCCTGCGAGCTCTCCTCTGGATATCTTTCTTTTTTATTGTCGGCCTCGGGGCCCTTGCCTACTGGGCCAACAAAAGGAAGAAGGGGTACGGGACTCCGGCCGGGCCGAAGGCAAAAAAGCAAGGACGGTGGGGCTACATCGCCCTAGGCGTCTTTCTAACCATTCTTTTCGCCTTCTTCTCTCTCTGGGTCGGGAAGTGGGCGACCACCCTCGCCTTCCTTCAAGACCCGATCCCCTTTCCGGGGAGCCGGATAGAGGTCTTCTGGGAGAAGCTCCCGGAGACAAAAGGAGAACCGGAAGAGGACAGGGCCTTAGTCCAAGGGGAGATTGTCTATTACGACGAACTCCGCTTTGACTTCAACATCGCCGAGGTTCTCTACTCCTGGGACAGGAGAGAGCCCCACGGCAGGTGGACGGGGAGTAAGGGGGAAGGAACCTGGAGCCTGACGAGAGTGAGGTCAGGCGAGTTCATGGGTTGGGCTCGTAACGAAGCGGGGGAATACTTCGTTATGAGCCTGAAAGTTCGCGGGTGACAATCTCAAAAACGACGGGACGGAAGGGAGAGGCTCTCCCTTCCGTCCCGTTTCTCATTTAGGTTGCGTGGGTTCCCGGTCTGGCATGCAATTGACATATTAAAAGCCAATGAAAAACAAAACCCGCCTGCGGGCGGATTTTGTAAAACTCTTTTTGTCTCAAACCGATAAAAATCAAAGACCGAATGTTCCTTTGATGACGGTAATTATGCCCGCGGCTGAAGCCATAATGAACATCCCGATAACGCCCCAAAGCATATGTTGTTTGCCATCTTCTCTATTGGAGTTGCTTGAAGCATTTCTAATAAATTCAACCATTCCCCAGAGAAAATAAGCCAAAGCCACGACAAAAAGCAAAACCGTCGCCGGTCTGATGATTTCAACAAGGACGGCCTCTATAAAATTATCAAGCATAGACTGGAGAAAGAATTCAATTCGTCCGTCAATTTATATTAACCCTCGGAGCATCAATGCTTCCTCCTTGCTCAATGCCAAGAGTGTCTCCGAGAAGACCGACAATACCCCAGACGGAAACCATGACGAAAAGAGCGATAATGCCGTAAAGCATCATATCCTTGCCTTTGTCTTTTTCCACTTCGTTGCCGGAAGCAAGAATAAATCTGGCCAGGCCCCAAAAGAAATAGAGAAGAGCCAGAGCTACGACAATAGGAGTCAGGGTGTTTATCAGATTTCTGATTAAGGGAATCAGACCGCCGACGGTCTCATCTTGAGCAAAAGCCAAGAGCGGCAGGAAATAAGCCGAAGCGACTAATATTTTTTTCATTTTGCTTGTAATTTATATTAATTTTTTAATACGACCTTTTTTAAAATCCATGGGCCAATCATAAACAATGAATGCCCCTCTTACAATCATCCCTGTGGATTATAGTTCTCTTCTCTATATTCCTCCGCGTCCCGGAATATCCGGAGGGATGAGCTTGTCAACCGCTCCGGCGCTTGTGCTCGCATTCGGAACAAAAGTCTGCTGAATAATCTTTACTATCCCCCAGACGGAAACCATGACAAAGAGGGCGATGATGCCCCAGAACATTTTTTGTCTGGCTCCTTCGGCTTCCGAACCGCTGCCGGTATTTTGAATGTAGAGAGCCAAACCCCAAAGGAAGAAGAGCAGGGCCGCGGCGACCACTATCGGAATGAGGGTGGTAATAATTCGAGAGATTGTCAGAATAATGCCCTCGATTCCGCTTTGTTGAGCAAAAGCAAAGACGGGAGAAAGAAGCATAAAAACCGAGAGGAAAGCAAGTTTGTTTTTTCTGCGCATTTTTATATTCCAAATAATTGACTTATAAAACGACCAAATCTAAAATTATAAGCTATCGTTAAAGGGAATGGCATTCTGAATATCTTGCGGCGCCTGTCCCTTTCTGACAAAAGTGGTATTCAAGACCTGAACTATCCCCCAGACGGAAACCATGACAAAGAGGGCGATGATGCCCCAGAGCATCTTTTGTCTGGCTTCCTCGGCTTCCGAACCGCTGCCGGTATTTTTGATAAACAAAGCCAAACCCCAGAAAAAATAAAGAAGAGCCATGGCCACGGCAAGCAGGATAAGACTGCGGACAATTCCCGAGAGAATGACAATGAGTTCATTGACATTATCCGCGGCGGCCAGAGCAAAATAAGGGACCAAGAGAAGAGCCAAATTGACAACTGATATTCTAAAGATTTTTTTCATATTGATTATATTCTGCGAGATTAATTAAAAAAAGTAAAGATGAATTATTCTTCCGGCACTTCAAAGTTAATATCGGGGAAAATAAAAGTGGTATCGGCGCTTCCCCCCGGAATAAAAGTCCTCTTAAGAAGACCGACAATCCCCCAGACGGAAACCATGACAAAGAGGGCGATGATGCCCCAGAGCATTATACTCTTGGCTTCTTCTTTCTCTTTGCCTCCTCCGGTATTTCTGATAAAAAGAGCAATCCCCCAGAAAAAATAAAGAACGGCCAAAAGCATAAAAAGAGGAATAAGGTTTCTGACTATCTCCACAAAAAGAAAAATCAGCTCTTTGAATGATGTCGGTTTTTCAACGGCCAGAACAAAAGAGGGTGGAAGAGAAGATAAAAAGATTGCCCCCAAAGATTTTTTCATATGGTTAGTTGGTCGTCCCGCTCTGGATATTTGAAACCGTCCCGCTAATGACAATTCTTAGAGCTTCCGCTCCCAGAATAATGGCCGCCCCTATAAAGACATACATCAGAATTTTTTTGGCTTCTTCAATCTTGGTTGAATTGCCCTGGGCGCGGACGAACTTGAAGCCGGCGTAAATGATGGCAAGAGTTACGGCAATGCCTCCGACTTTGACGACAAATTCCAAAAAGGCGGAAAGAAGGGTTTCTATTGAATTAAACTTAACGGGGTTCTTTAATTTACTCGCGCTTGAAGGGGGGGTCGGATTACTGCCCCGTCCCAGAAGAATTTGAGGTAAAAATAAGAAAAAAAACGAGAGAAATAAAAATTTGATTTTTAGAAAATGATTTTTCATCAGAATTGCGTTGCTTCAATATCTTCCAAAGGTAATGATTCCGGATCTTCCGCTAAGAAACCGAGAATGGTTGAAACTATCAGCCAAGCCCCGATTACGAAAATGAATCCAATGGCCGTATTTTTAAAAATTGAATGAGCTTGCGTGACCTTGCCGGAACTGCCGGCGGCGGTGATGAGAAGGAAGCCGGCCCAGACAAACATCACAACAGCCACGACTCCGGCAAAATAAATCAAAAAATTCAAAAGGTTTTGGACTCCAAGCAAAAGAGTGTTGTAGGTACAGGGAGCGCCGCCGGAACTTGCTCTCGGCCCTTCGCAGGGCACGATGCCTTTAGTTTGCGCCTCAAGCAAAAGAGGAGCCGATAAAAATAAAGTCAGAAGAACGAGGACAAGAAAGAAAGCCCCCTGATGCAAAAACCGGCGGAAAAATATGTTTCTGTCCGAAATAAACATCTCTTTAAGTATATACGCTATCAAAACATAAAAAACTTAGTTGTCCACAAGAAGAGAGTTCAGCTCCGCGCCGGCCCGGCTCAAAGCATCGCTTATTCTGTTTCTGCCGGAGACGATTCTTTCTATCAAATTTTGGAAAATGGCGTCGGTTTTAAGGCTGTCCGGGTCCAAGAAAGACTTCGCTACAAGAGCGCTCCTGTAGAAAAGGTCTTCAAAAGCAAGCCCCGGCGGCTCGCCCAAGAGGTCGCGTCTGACCGGAGGCAGAGCGGTAATTTTCGCGTAAGAAGCGATGTTTTCTTTGCTTGCAAAGCTTGACGCGACGGCCAAAGCGACATTGATATTCTTGGAGCGTTTCAAAACGGCCAGGCCTTTGATTTCCGAGGCGACATTTTTAGCGTTACTGCCGCTGTTCTGCGGAAAAAAAGCGACATCAAAGTTGAGGTTCGGATTTTTTTCTCTTATTTCACGGAGCTCGCCGGAGAGACCGAAATAGAGGGCTAAATCTCCGGAAATGAATTCTTCCCTGGAATTGTTTTTTGACCTGTTCCAGGAATAGGTAATCTTGGTCGGATTGGAAAATTCGGTGTAAAAGCGGATAGCGGATTCGGCTGAGGAAGCGCCCGCTTCTGAACTCCTGTTCAGAACAACCCGAGGGGGGCCGAGGTCGCTTCCTCTTTCTATGACTTTGTTTCCGTTTTGGAGAAGGAGAGAAAGAATGATTTCTTTGGCATTTTGAACATTTTGATATTCCCCCATAGCTAGAGCGCTTTTGTTAATGTTTAGAGCGTCGTCTTTTTCCGTCAGGCGTTCGGCAAAAAGAAAAAATTCACTCCAGAATTGAGGCGGGCTTGAGAGGCCGCTTGACTGAAGCATATCCCGATTCCAATACATAACAAGCGGATTGACCGACAAAGGAAGGGCTAAGATCCCTTCTTTGGCCAAAAAAAGCTCCCCGCCCTCAATAAAAATGTCGCGGAAGCTTCTTTCCGAAATGCTTTCGTAAGGAATGGGGAAGAGCTTGTCCTCGAAACGCAAAAGGTCTTTGGTGGAAAGAATAATGATGTCCGGCCCCCGGTCCGAGGCAATAGCATCGGTAACGGTGACCACGAAGTCTTCGCTTTTGATTTCCTTATAGCTTAGGCTGAAACTATTATCGGTGTTCTTGTTGAACTCCGAAAGAAAACCGTTCAAAAGAGCCTGGTTCTCTTCTCCCCAAATGAGGATGTCCACATCGGCAAGGCTTTCGTTGTCTCTGAATGTGGCAAAGAAAACAATGCCGCCGAGGGCAAAAAGAATGAAGAGGATAATAACAATAACTTGAAAGCTTTTCATAGGGCAAGAAAAGCTCTCTCCGGAAAGGCCTCCGAAGAGCGGCGATGATTTTTTGTAAAACTTATGGGCATCTTTGAAATCCTAAATGATAAAATCTATAACTTTGCTTAAGACGGCCTTCATCCATTGAGTTTTAAAATAAAGCCGTAATGGTGGTCGCCCGGGTTCGCCAAGTTTTTTACCAAGAGAAAGCCTTTCTCTTCAAAAAGTTTTTTAGCTTCTTTTTCCAAGATGACATGCTCAGCCTGCGGACCGAGCCCGCCAAAAGAATCGGCCCAGTCAAGAAATAGAAGCTTGCCGCCTTTCCTCAAAACTCTTTTAATTTCGTCAACAAGAATTTCCTTCTTTTCAATCAAGAACAGGACATTGGCCAAGATAGCCGCATCAATTGAGTTTTCCCGCAGGCCGGTGGATTCCGGTTTTTCCAAATCGGCCCAGACAATTTCAACATTTGAAAAACCCCGAGTCCCCGCTTCTTTTTTTATCTTCTCCAAAAGCCCTCTTTGGATGTCAACGGCGTAAACGCGCCCGCCTTTCACAAGAGGAGCGGAAAGAAGGGCGTAGTTTCCCGAACCGGAACCAAAATCAACCAGGCTCATGCCGGATTCAAGTTCTAATTCTTTCAGATTTTCCTTAGGGTTTGTAAACACGACAATCTAAGTATAACCCCAGTAGGAGCTTCAAAAAAGAGTTTTGGTGGGGATTTAAAAAGCATCCTAAAAACCCTAGACACAGACCAAAGAAGCGATGGAGTCTTTGTCCCGCAATTTCATAACTCTGACTCCTTGGGTCTGTCTTCCGAGGAGGGGTATTTCCCTCAAAGAAGAACGAATAACTTGGCTGTGTTTTGAGATGGCGATTATCTCTTCCTCGTCATGGATAACTTTAGCCGCGATTAGAGAGCCGGTCTTGGAAGTGACTTTGGCGGTTTTGACGCCGGAGCCTCCCCTTTTCTGAATTTTATATTCTTCAATTCCGGTTTTTTTACCGTATCCGTTTGCGCTCAAAACAAGAAGCGACGAGACTTTGGAAGCTCGGCTGATAACGCCCGCGCCGATGACTTTATCCTTGCTCCGGAGCCTGATGGCGCGGACTCCCGAAGCGGAACGGCCCATAACGCGGATGTCTTTGGCCTTGAAACGAATAGACTGGCCAAGAGAGGTGGCCAAAATGGCGTCATCATCTTTGTCAATAAATTGAGCGGAGATGAGACTGTCGCCTTTCTTGAGTTTGATTGAAACCAAGCCGCTTCTCCTGACTTCGTGGAAGCTTTCGGCATTGACTCTTTTGGTCAGGCCGTTTTCGGTAATCATCAGCATAGATTCACTTTTTTTCTTGACATCTTTCGGCATAGCCACAACGGAAGTAACCCGTTCATCGGCCTCCAAAGAGAGATAGTTCATAATGGATTTGCCGCGAGTGGCTCTTTTGCCTTCCGGCAGTTCATACATCTTTATCTGATAAACCTTGCCTTTGTCGGTGAAAAATAGAAGGTCGCTGTGGGTCGTGGTGGTTAAAAAGTTTGTGATGAAATCTTCTTCTTTGGTGTTTAGATCAATGACGCCGACTCCTCCCCTTTTCTGCGACTTATATTCTTTGGGGTTGGTTCTTTTGACATAGCCGCCCGAAGTCAAGACCAAAATACTTTCCTCGTCGGCAATGAGGTCTTCTTCTCTGATGTCTTTCAGTCCTCCTCTGACAATTTTGGTTCTCCTCTCGTCGCCGTAATTTTTGGCCGCATCTTTCAACTCGTTCTTGATGACTGCCAGAATTTTCGTCTTGCCCACCAAAAGCTCCTTTAACGATTTGATGAGGCTTTGAATTTCCCGAAGCTCGTCCTGAATTTTTTTCCTCTCAAGACCGGCCAGCCTCTGCAGTTTCATATCCAGAATGGCCACGGCCTGAAGTTTGCTGAATTTGTATTTCTTCATCAGGCCGGCTTCCGCCTCCGGCGCGTCCTTTGATTTTTTTATAAGAGCAATGATGGCGTCAATGTGATTAAGAGCTTTGTTCAGGCCGATTAAAATGTGCTCGCGAGCTTCGGCTTTTTTCAGCCCAAATTCGGTTCTTTTCCTGACGACAAGTTCTCTGTGCTTGATAAACTCTTCAAGAATGGGTTTCAAGGAAAGAGTTCTGGGAACACCGTCCACCAAAGCAACCAGATTATAGTGAAAGGTGTCTTCCAGAGCGGTATGTTTGTAGATGTAGTTCAGAATTTTTTGCGGCTGGGCATTATTCTTAAGCTCAATGACAACCCTGATGTCGGAGGTGGATTCATCCCTGATGTTCTTGATGCCGTCAAGCTTTTTATCCCTAACCAGGTCGGCAACTCTGATGATGAGGTCGGCCTTGTTGACCCGATACGGCAGAGAAGAAATGACAATTTCAAAACTTCCCTTTTTACCTTCCACAATTTGGGCTTCGCCGCGCACGACGACTCCTCCGCGCCCGCCGGCATAAGCGTGCTCTATGTCTTTCTGATTGTAAACAATGCCTCCGGTCGGGAAATCCGGGCCCTTGATGAATTCCAAAAGTTCGTTTGTAACGGCCTCGGGATTGTCAATCAAATGGATGATGGCGTCCACCAGCTCGTTCAGATTGTGCGGAGGGATATTGGTGGCCATTCCGACGGCAATGCCAAGCTGGCCGTTCAGAAGAAGGTTGGGAACGGCGGCCGGGAAAACCGCGGGTTCTTTTCTGGTATTGTCATAGTTTTCTCTCCAAGAAACCGTTTCTTTTTCAATATCCCTCAAAAGCTCCGCCGAAATTTTTGACATCTTTACCTCGGTGTAACGCATGGCCGCCGGCGGGTCGCCGTCAATTGAACCGAAGTTCCCCTGCCCCCAGACCAGAGGATAACGATAGGAAAAATCCTGACCCATTTTAACCATGGCATCATAGACGGAAGTGTCTCCGTGCGGATGGTATTTGCCCAAAACATCTCCGACAACGGCGGCTGATTTTCTGAATCTTCCTCCGGCAGAGAGACTCATTTCATTCATCGCAAAAAGAATTCTTCTGTGCACGGGCTTCAGTCCGTCTCTGACGTCCGGAAGAGCTCTTGAGGTGATAACCGACATGGCATAATCAAGGTAGGAATCCTTCATTTCAGAGGAAATAGACCTTAAAATGACGGGATTTTTCTTGGCCGGTTTTTCCTCTTTTTTATCTGTTTTATCTGTTTTTGCCATATTTCTACCTGTTTATTATACCATTTTGAAGGCTCTGTTTCAACACCGGTCTTTTAGCAAAGCCCGTGAATCGTATCAGAGCGCGTCAGTCTTTTCATTTTTCACCTCCAAATTTTCGGAGTATTTGACGATTTGGCGGTTCAACCGCCAAATTGATTTCCGAATTCTCTCCGAAAGAAAATCAAAGATCTTCTTCCGTCTCTTCCGGAGATTTGTCAAAAAAATTCAGAAGTCCGTCAACTTCCCTAAAAACCGACCCTAGAGAAGACTTGATTGAGGAGAGAGGCGTCCTGACATAGGATGATTCTTCACGGCCATCGCCGCCTCCGCCGGCAATTTTTTCGCTTCTGTAAAAAGCCACGACCCATAAGACAAAGACGAGAAAAGTAAAAGTCAGAGAAAAGAGAATGGCCAAGCGCCGCCTGTAATTTTTAGGTTTTTTTTGAAGCTTTTTGATGAGCTCAAGCATCGGGGCTTTTGAGGACAATAATTTCGCCGTCTTTTGTAAGAAGAGCGTTTTTTTTGATGGAGAGTTTTTCTTCCGGCCGAAGGCCTTTCACTCCCTCTTCTTTCAGAAATTTCAGAAGAGTGCCGTTACCGGAAGACTCCCCGTAATGCATCGGGATAATGACATTGGGAGAAAGTTTGACGGCAAGTTTGTAAGCCCGGCTTGAATCAAGAGTTTCAAGGCCTCCGATGGGAACAAACAGAATTTCCGAACCTTCCACCTCGCCAAAGACATCGTCGGGCAAATCTCCGTCTTTCAAAGGACCAAGAAAAGACATAGTGATGCCCTCCATAATCACTTTGTAAATCGTGTTGACGGAATTTTTACCTCCGTAAGAAGAAGAAAGGCCGAAACCTTTGATAAAAACTTCGTCCACTTCATATTCCCCGGCGGTATCAATAATAAATGTTTCTTTGCCGGGCGCGGCCGAGAGACTCAATGTGCCGTTGAAATCCGGATGATTCAGGCTGACCAGAGCGATGTCCGTTCTGAAGCGCGGCGCGGGCAAGGCGCTTTTGGATGATTTTGAAACAGGGTTAAAGACCAAAGTCAGATTGCCCGATTGCACTTTGAAAAATTCCAAACCGTTGTAAGTAATAACCATAATAAGGAAATACTAATATAGGAGGGACCGATTTTCAAACAAATGCGGCGGGAAAAGAGCTGGAAGAAACAAAAAGCCTTCTCTCGGCGCGTGGATCCGAGCCCGCTTTATCTTAGATAAAGGGCTTTATTTCTTTTATGGCCTTCAAAATCTTCCGCGTAATGTATTTTGCCTTCCCTGTCCGATAGATAAAAAAAATAAGGGCTTGTTTCGGGCCGAAGAGCGGCGAGGATGGAGGAGAGTCCGGGATTTGAAATAGCTCCGGGAGGAAGGCCGAGATTCCGATAAGTGTTGTAGAGAGAGTCAAACTCCAAATCTTCCAGAGAAAGTTCAAAAGTGTTCTTGCCGATGATGTAGGGAAAAACCGCGTCCACCTGAAGAGGCATGCCGACTTTTATTCTCTTCCACAAAATACCGGAAATGATTTTCCGGCTCTCGTCGGTCCTGGCCTCTTTTTCCAAAATGGAAGCCATAATGATTATTTCTCGAAGGCTTTTGCCGCTTTTTTTAATCTCTTCTCCGAACTCCGAGATTTTTTCTTCAAAGTTTTTTTTCAGAGCATCTATGACTTGCGCGGGTTTGGCATTGGGTAAAAATTTATATGTGTCCGGAAAAAGAAAGCCTTCTTCTCCGGAGAGTTCAACAAAAACCGCTTCGTCAAAGTCGGAGAATTTCCGTTTCAAAATTTTTCCCATTTCCGAAGCCGTGGCTCCTTCGGGCAGAGTTACGCTTTCGGCAAAAAGACCGTATTCTCCGCGGATGAGCCTGGTCAAAACATTAAGGAGAGATTCTTTTTCGTGAAAATAATAATCTCCGGCGACCAAATTTCTTTCTTTGAAAGAAAGGTAAGAAAAAGCCTTAAACCAGAAAGGTGAAATAATAATGTTTTCTTTTTTCAGGACGGAAATTATCTCGTCCAGAGAAGAACCTTCTTTTATGCCGATAATATGTTCTTCCGGAAAATTTCCGGGCGGACCGAAATAAAAAAGAGAGATGGCGGAAAAAACAACGGCTGACGAGAGAAAGATGTTTTTGAAAAGAACATTTCTTTTCTTCAAAAATTCCAAATTCCGAAAAAACTTTTCCTGTGACATTTTTCGTTTTAGAGAGGAAGATTTGCCGGAGGCTGGGCCTTGGCGGAGGAGATTCTGGGCAAATTCGGCGAAGAGACGATGGAACCGGGCAGATGAAAAATGGTGGCTACTTCCTCTACGGTCAAAATGAAATCTTTTACATTATAGCGCGTCTCAAAACCGGCTCGCCGAACATAGGCTTTAAAAAGTTCTTTCTTTTTTTTCTTGAGCCGCTTGCCGAAGAGGTCTTGCCAGGGAAAATCAAAGTCCGTTTTTTTGTCCGGCTTGAAACTGTTTAGGCCGTCAGCTCCGTAACCCCCCATAACACCCAGAAGTCCTCCCACATTACTCTTGTTAAAAACATCGGCCCGAGCAATATAAAGCCCCCTGATAATCGTGTCAAAAACCGGTTTGCCGAGACTTCTTTCCAAAGCTTCAATTATCTTTTCTTTGTTCTTGGTCTGCTTGACAACGCCTTTAGCAAGTCCTTCCTCGTCTTTGGGGACCTCGTCGAGAAGTTTGTTGATAATTTCTTGGGCGCCTTTTTCCCAATCCTTGTATTTCTTTTTTTTGGGCGCTTCAAAAATTTTCTTAACTTTGGAAAAAAGAGAAACCTGCTTTTTCTTTTTGTGAGCCCTAATTATAATCTGAATCCAAATCTGCTCGCCTCTCCCGACGGAACTCAAAAATTCTATGACAGAGGCAATCGGGTCCACTTTGAATTCCTCTTTCGGGTCCTGGTCAAGGCCGAAGTCAATATATGTTTTTATCGGATAAATATCTTCTTTTGTAAGAACATAGTGCGTGCCGAACAAAGTATTCTCTTCAGATCCGTAGTTTATCTGACGGGTATAGTCGGGAGTATCCATAACAACTTCAATGTCGGGAAACTGGGAATAGAGTTCCGTCTCAATGCTTTTGGCGTATTTTCTGCGGGTCCAGATGTAAAAACGAACCTCGCCGTCAATTGAAACAAGTTCCAGCGAAGACCAGGGCCTTGTCCCGCCTTTCCACCATTTGTCGTAAAAATTCCCTTCCCCGCCGCTTCTGTGCAGAGAACGCAAAAAGAGTTCCATGGCTTTCGGAGACTTGTGGAGTTCCCGCGGTAATTTTATCTGAATCAGAGTTTTTTCTTCTTCAAAGAGAGCTAAAGTCGTAACATATCTTTTCCAAAACTCCAGAGCAAGGAACCCCAGGAAAAAAGGAAGCCACAAAAAGTAGTAATCAAAGATAACGGCCAGCCCCCCTCTTAGAGACAGAAGAACCCTTTCTAAAAAAATTCCGAGCATAGTATAGGAATTATACCTTTTGGATTCCGAATGATGAAGCGTTGTTTAATCCGCCTTGCCCCCCGAAATTTTCCGAGCTTTGTTCTTGGTTTATTGATTCAGGCTGTATCTGCCTTTTTTATCCTTTTTGAAAGTATTGTTATCCTGAAGATTTACAACCACGGTATTCGGCTTGACATATCTTTCTTTTAAAACAAGTTCAATGATTTCATCTTTCGTCAGGCTTCCGTGTTTTTCCAAAATGTCAACAATGACATCTTTGACGACGCCGGCCGAATAGCCCCATTCTTTAAGAGCGTAAAGGCCCCGGCCGACAAGAACGAATCTGGAGTCTTTGATAAGTTCATTGTGGCAAGTGGCGATGTGAGCCTCCTTGCCAAACATTTTTTTGATTTTCTTGGCTACTTCGGAAAAGTGAAGAGGCGAACCATGCTGTCTGATAACCAAATAAGCGTAATCTTTCATGCCCTTCAGACAGACATTAGGGGAAGAAGAAAGACCCCACTCGCCGAGCGGATTCTTGGCTATCTGTTTGGACAAAGAAAGCCACCTTCTGACTATCTCGTCCTTCTTGTATTTCTCGGAAACATCCTGAAGATGCCCTAGAAAAGAGGAAACAATGTCTTGCTCGGAGACCAAGTCGCTGTCGGAAAGGTCCTTGTAAATTTTTCTGATTGAGTCATGAACCTTTTCGGCCAGAATACGGTCCACAAACCATCTATGCTTGAATTCAAAATCCTCTTTTTCTTTTTTGAAAGAGTCCCCCAGAACCAAAATAAAATGGATGTGGTTTCTTGTTTCCGGATTGCTTGAGACAGCTGAAAGAAGGTCCTCTTCGGAGACGATACCCCCGAGAGAATCAATCAATTCTTCCAATTCATCAAAAACATGGCTCTCTTTGGAATAAGCATCCGATTTCAAAATGGCGTTCAAGGCGTGATTTTCAATCTGTCTGACTCTTTCGCGCGTAATTCCATAAATAGCGCCGATGGCTTCAAGGGTAAGCCTGTCTTTGTTTCGGCCAAGGCCGAAACGGCTCTCCAAAACACTTCTGGCTCTTTCCGGAAGAACGGAGGTTAGATGTTTTGTGGCCTGCTTTGGCTTAAAAGTGATGATTGTCATAATGTTATTTTGAAACCGATTTCATAAAAGGGCTGTCTTTGTGGAAAATTCACCGAATTCACCGGCCTCGCTCTACCCCTCTATTTTAACACTAAAAGAAATCCGCGTCAATAGAAGGTCTTTTTTGGCTATTTCTCCTTAAAGAACTATATTCACAAGTTTATCTTTGACATAGATGACCCGTCTTGCTTTCCCGTCTTCAAGATAAGGCTTTACTTTATCCAAATTCAGAGCTGTTTTTTTAATTTCTTCTTCATCCGAGTTTTCGGACTGAAACTGGCCTCTGACTTTGCCGTTGACTTGAACCACTATCAGATTTGTTTTTTTAACTATCTTCTTTTTATCATAAGTCGGCCAGGGTGTCAAATGTATTGAGCCTTTTCCACCGAGTTTTTGCCACAATTCTTCCGTAATATGCGGAGCAAAGGGGGCAAGAAGTTTCAGTAAGAGCCCGTAATCCTCTTTTGAAATTTCCTCGTCCTTCAGAAGTTCGTTCAAAGAAATCATCATGGCGCTGATGGCGGTATTGAATTTCATACTCTCAATGTCTTCCGATACTTTTTTAACGCTCTGATGCATCAAAGATTCCTTCCGACTTTTGATGACTTTGACTCGGTCCAGAGCCTTATAAAGTTTGTCTAAAAATCTTCGCGGACCCAAAAGACCGTCGGTGCTCCAGACCACGGCCTGGTCAAAGGGCCCGATAAACATTTCATAGAGTCTTAAGGTATCGGCCCCGAAATATTTCACTATTTCGTCGGGATTTATGACATTACCGCGAGACTTGCTCATTTTTTCATTGTCTTCCCCGAGAATGAAACCGTGCGATGTTCTTTTCTTGTATGGTTCTTCGGAGGAAACCGCGCCGATATCAAATAAAAATTTATACCAGAAACGCGAATACAGAAGATGCAGGGTGGTGTGTTCCATGCCGCCGTTGTACCAGTCAACGGGCATCCATTTTTTTTCTTTTTCTTTGCTGACTAGAGCGTCATCGTTTCGAGAGTCAAGGTATCTCAAAAAATACCAAGAGCTTCCGGCCCAGTTTGGCATGACATCGGTTTCTCTTTGCGCCGCTCCGGAGCATTTCGGGCATTTGACATTGACCCAGTCTTTGGCTTTTAAAAGCGGAGACTCTCCGTCTTCGTCCGGCATAAAATCTGAAATTTCGGGCAAGAGAACGGGGAGTTCGGATTCCGGAACGGGTACCACCCCGCACTTTTTACAAAGAATGACCGGAATGGGCTCGCCCCAGTATCTTTGCCTTGAAAAAACCCAATCGCGGAGCTTGTAAGTTACTTTCCTCCGGCCAAATTTCTCGGTCATTTTTTCACGAGCCTCCGGGCTTTCCATCTCCGAAAATTCGCCGGAGTTTATAAGCTTGCCTTCTCCGGCATATACTTCGGTTTTGATTATAAGGCGCTTTTTTGCTCCGGAAGCGATGTCTTCGGCATTTCTCGGTATCTCAAGGATGGCTTTCGCTTCAACGACTTTTTTGACGGGCAGGTTAAACTTTTTGGCAAATTGATAATCTCTTTCGTCGTGCGCCGGAACGGCCATAATGGCCCCGGACCCGTAATGGGACAAAACATAGTCAGCCGTGTAAACGGGAATTTCTTCGCCGTTTGCGGGATTTATGGCGGAGATTCCCTCAAGCTTCACTCCCGTTTTTTCCCTTCCTTCTGCCACTCTTTCAATATCCGTTGTTGAAGCCGCTTTCTTGATATATTCTTTAACTTCGTTCAGATTTGAGATGTTGGGTCCAAGATTTGAGATAATTTTGTGTTCCGGAGAAAGGACGAGGTAAGTGGCGCCAAAGAGCGTATCGACTCTGGTGGTGAAGACATTTATTTTGAAGTCCAAAAACTTAAGATTGAAGCTGATTTCCGCTCCTTCACTTTTGCCTATCCAATTTTTCTGCTGAACTTTGACCGGCAGAATATAGTCAAGCTCCTCCAAAGAGGAAAGAAGCCTCTCGGCGTATTTTGTAATGGCGAGCATCCATTGTTCTTTTTCTCTTTTATCCACCGGCCCTCCGCAACGCTCGCAAACGCCGTCCGTAACCTCTTCGTTGGCCAAACCAATCCGGCAATCCTGGCACCAATTAATGGGTATCTTTGCCTTATAAGCCAGGTTGTTTTCAAGGAGTTTTAAAAAAATCCATTGGGTCCACTTGTAATATTTCGGGTCTATGGTTTTGATTTCTCTGGACCAGTCAAAAGAAAGGCCCATTGATTTGAGTTGTTTTCTGAAATTGGAAATGGCCTTTTCGGTCGTGATTTTCGGATGAATTCCGGTTTTGACGGCAAAATTTTCCGCCGGCAGGCCGAAGGCGTCATAGCCGATCGGGAAGAGAATCTCAAAACCTTCGCGCCTTCTTTTGCGGCTGATGATATCCATGGCCGTATAGCTTCTGACATGCCCGACATGCAGGCCGTCGCCCGACGGATAAGGAAACTCAACCAGAGAATAGTATTTGGGCTTGTTTGATTTTTCGTCCGTTTCATTCAGCTTTTTTTCCTCCCAGATTGCCTGCCATCTTTCCTCTATCTTTTTGTGGTCATAATTATGTTCCATAATTTCAATCCCGCAGTTTCTTGATGCCAACCCAAATAAGAGCGATGAGGGCCGTAGCCATAACAACCACGCGCAGAAGGTCATTCATATCGGACCAATAGCCCATTGAACCGATGATTAGGGAGAGAACCCCGCCTAAAGAAAGTCCGAGAGAAACGGAAGAGACCGAGATAAAGATTCCGGCCGCGATTGAAGAAACTCCCAGAATAACCATAATGATGAAAATGTTTCTTCTATAGAGCGAATTGGCGTCCTCAAATTCCCGCCCGCAGGAGTAAGCGGCGTCGCAATAGACCGTTCTCTGAAGGTCTTTTTCTATGTTTACGGTCACTCTCGGATAATTGGCCCTAAAATTTTCTTCACTCCATCTTCCTCCCAGAGCGGCGCATTCTTCCTCCGTCTCAATTATTTTGGCGTTATATTTTTCAAAAGGGCAAAAAGTTTCATACTCCGGCGCGTCGTAAAAAAGCCGGATGGTAACGCTGAAAAAGAGATTAAGAACGATGACGATTCCCAGAACCAGTATCCATTTCAGGGCGTTCCTGTGTTTTTCTTTTTTAATTTCCCGATTTGTTTGGTTGTCCGGATTTTCCATATTTTTGGCATAAAATTAATTAGTCTTAACATCATACAACGGACATCAAATTAGCTCAAATAAACAAAACAAAGTTTCTGGAAGAGAGAGGAAGTTTCCGATTGCCAGCGCGCCCCGACTTGCTCGGGGCGAGGGTAAGACTTTAATATTTACAAAAAGTGTTCAGATTTTAAATTCTATGACATCCCCGTCTTGAACCACATATTCTTTTCCTTCCGTTCTGACCAAACCTTTCTCTCTGGCTTTGGCCATAGACCCGGCCTCAATAAGGTCATTGTAATGAACGACGATAGCTCGAATGAATTTATCATGAAAATCAGAGTGGATGGCTCTCCCCGCCTCCGGAGCGCTTGAGCCCCTTTTTGTCGTCCAGGCTCGAGTTTCTTTCTCGCCCGTGGTGAAATATGTGATGAGGTCAAGCATCTCGTATCCTTTTTTTATAAAGATATCCAAGCCTCCCTCATAAGAATCATCTCCTTCTCTCAAGAGCTCCATCCTGTATGTATTTTTTTCCTCCTCGTCGAGCTCCTTTAGATCGTTCTCCGCGCCCGCGTCCACCACCACATACCTATCCCCGCTCTTGCTTAAAAAATTAATCAGATCCCGATATCTATCATCGTTTAAGGCATCAAGGCTCCTTGCCCCGCTTTTCTTATTCAAAACATATAGAAAGGGCTTGTCCGAAAGTAAGTGCAGATGCTTGATGGCAGATTTCTCTTCTTTATTCAAACCCAAGCCGGATAGCAATTTACCGGCATCAAGTTCTTTCTCTATTTTCTCTAAAATTTTACCTTCTTTTAAGCTCTCTTTTTTAGCGGCTTTTTTGTCTTTCCCCAAATTGTTCTTTCTTTTAGAGACGGTTTCCAGGTCGGCCATAATAAGCTCAAGGTTAATGACTTCAATGTCTCTCATCGGATTAACCTCGCCATGGACATGGTGAATTTCCGCGTCATCAAAGATGCGGACCACTTCCGCGATAGCGTCAACTTCTCTGATGTTGGAAAGAAATTTATTGCCCAGACCTTCGCCGACCGAGGCGCCTTTAACGAGACCCGCGATATCCACGAACTCCACGACAGCCGGTATGGTGTTTGCCGAATCGGATATTCGGGTCAGTTTTTGAAGCCTTTCGTCCGGCACGGGGACAATACCGATGGAAGGGTCTATGGTGCAAAAAGGATAATTCTCCGCGGGCACAGAGTGATTGGTCAGAGCGTTAAACAAAGTGGATTTTCCAACATTGGGAAGACCGACGATGCCGATTGAAAGACTCATATTAATTCTTTATCTGCTTTAATTCCTCCTCGTATTTTTTCATGATTTCCATGGAGGCAGTCATTTGATCTTTTCCCGAAGAAATCTCCGCTTGAATTTCAGCGGCAATTTTCTGAAAGAGTTCCGGGTTTTTTTCGACAATATCTAAAATCTTGTCAAGTTCTCCTTCCGGAATATCCCCGGCTTGAGACTTAATCATCTTCTTCAAAAAGAAATTTTTCAAACTCATGTGTTATCCCAATCAACTAATAAACACCCCTCCATATTTTACACAAATAATATGAAAACAGTTTCCGCAAATAGTACCAATGGTAAATTCTCTAGCGAAATGCAATCGCCTTTGATAATGAAATTCTAGGAACGCGTTTAATAATACCCCTCTCAAGCGCAA
>PCTS01000015.1:2111-4255 GCA_002771565.1 Candidatus Campbellbacteria bacterium CG22_combo_CG10-13_8_21_14_all_43_18 | reverse complement strand
ATTGAGAAGGTGCAGCTGCGATTGAAAGGTTGCGTCGGGTACCGCTGCAAGGTCGGGGCTCTTTGGAAGGAACCACCAACGTGAAGTTTTGAGAGGTCCGACCTCTCAAAACTTCAATACAAGAAGAGAAAAGAACATTTTTAAAAGCGTGAGGGATTTAGAAAAGAAGGTCGTTGCGTGGAACGAGTACTAAAATAACTTGCTTTGAGAGGTCGGACCTCTCAAAGCCTCATGGTGGAACGAATACTACACTGGAATCTAAAGTGTCAGAAGTGGTTGCTTAAAACAACGCGCGTCATTCCGTAGTTTTGCGCGGAGAGATTTAGAGAAAAATACCTATCAAACTCATCAAACTATTTGATTTTCAAGCGCTGTAGTATGACAAAACAATAGAAACGGAATGATAGAGATGGAAGGCCCCAAAATGGAAACACCGCCCGGAGGCGGTATTTCCGTGGTGATGACTTCGAGCAAGCCCGAAATCAACACCGCCCTGAATCTTACAGAAGAAGGAAAAAGAGTCAAGCTTTTTTTAACGGGAGTGTGGAAAAGTCTTTTTTAACCTTTTGTTAAGCCCCGTAATAACTTTTTCCTTCCGCCTTGGTTTTGTCCGAAATTTCCAGAATTTTGACAATGGCGAGCTTTGCCGAAGCGTCTTCCGATTCATAACTTTCGTCAACCCCGTTGACCAAAATGGAAACAATTTTCTGGATGTCTGCCGCGTTCCAAGCCGGGCATTTGTTTTCCAAATTTGCCGTAAAGCCTTCGTCGTCCAGGCTCTCTCCTATGCGGCATCGGTAAAGATTGTCTATGAAATAAGCAACCTTCTTCAGAAATTCCTTGACGGAGATTCGGCGGCTCCTCAAAAGCCGGAGAAAATCAAAAACTTTCCGGCTTTCTCCGCGGGACAGCCAATCGGAGAAAACGGCCACAACATCACAGCGCGGAGAAAAAATGATATTCTCAATTCTCTTTTTATCAAGAATGACAAAGCCGTCGTCGCGCGGATACATGACAAGAGCGGCGTTGATAATATTATCCAAGGCGGAAAGTTCTTCTTTGCCAAAAGGAGCCAGAAGAGCCTCGGCTAAAAAGAGGGCTTCACCGGAGACAAGAACTCCTTTTTCTCTGGCGCGCTCTTCCAGTCCGGCTTTTGCCCCGGTTTTGATTTTATCCGAGTCGTATGAGTGAACGGCTTTCCCGGAAACAGGCAGGTTGTCGCCGTTGAAAGAGACTTTTTTTGAATTGCCGGAGGAAAAGACTTCCGGAATCGGAGTGGATGAAACTTTTGAGACCGGCGTTTCTTGTCTTCTTATTGAAAAACGCTCCGCCAATTCGCTTTCCTTTTTTTCCAGAAGCTCCGTCATGCTGATGGCTCTCTCCGTCCCGATTTTCAGAGAGCTTCTGTCCGAGAAAGATTCCAGACTTCCGGCACCCGCGAAAAATTCCCGACTTTTCCATCTTTTAATAATGAGATACGCGATGACGGCGCTCCACAAACTTAAAAAAGCGGCGAATAAAATTCCTTTGAAGTCTGCTTTAAGGCCCGTATAAGGTATCTGGCTTAAATAAACGAATGATTTTGAAGCAAAAGGCTGATTTTCTCCGGGTTTTGAAAACATCACAACCCGAGGCGGATTCATTCCTCCCCCGCAATTGACCCGACAAGGAGGGTCAGCCGGAACAAAAACGCTCACTTCCTCGCTGTCCTGGTTATTGGAAAGAGTTGACTCCGCCGTAACGGTGCTGATGATGGCGGTATTGTTGACAAGGCCGACTTCCACTCCGATTGCTTTGTAAGTAACGGTTCCGCTTTCTCCCGCGGAAAGAGCGCCCAAAGCGCAGGTGATGCCGTTTGCCTCCGCGACACATGTGCCGCTTGCCGGACCCGAAAGAATTTCATAGCTTCCGAGAATTCCGGATGGTGAGGCCACATCGCTGATGGTGGTATTTTCCGCGTCCAGCGTGCCGAGGTTCTTGTAATTCAAAGTGTAAGTAAAGACTCCGCCTTTTTGAACTCTATCAGGCCTGACATCTTTGGTGATGGAAAGGTCGGCAAGAGGCCCGGAGGAAACCGTAACGGTCGCCGGGCAAAAAACGCTCCCGCCGACCCCGACGGCATTCAAAGTGTACGTCGTCGCCGA
>PCTS01000015.1:0-2076 GCA_002771565.1 Candidatus Campbellbacteria bacterium CG22_combo_CG10-13_8_21_14_all_43_18 | reverse complement strand
GGCAACCGAACCCAAACCTTGGTCAATGGAAACCGAAGAGGCGTTGGTTGTCGTCCAAGAGAGAGTGGTTCCTCCGCCCGCGGAGACGACCGAGGGGCTAGCTTCAAGCGTACAGCTCGGAGCGGGAGTCGTAACGACGAGACTCGCCCGGCAGGTTACGGTTTGGCCGCCTGCTCCAAGAGCGGTCATGGTGTAGAGAGTGTCAGAGGCGGGGCTTTCCGTCTTGGAGCCCGCGGGAAGAGACACCGAGCCGACTCCGTTATCAATTGAAGCGGAAGAGACATTTGCCGTGGTCCAGGAAAGAGTGGATGAATTGCCGGAGACAATAGAGGCGGGTGAAAGCGAGAGCGTACAGCTCGGAGCATCGGGAGGTAAAACATTTACCGTGGTTTGACAGCTGTCGCTTCCTCCGGAGCCGCTGGCGCTAAGAGTATATGTGACACTTGAAGAAATGCCGGAACGGCCATTGAGCCGCTGGAGGCAACCGAACCCAAACCTTGGTCAATGGAAACCGAAGAGGCGTTGGTTGTCGTCCAAGAGAGAGTGGTTCCTCCGCCCGAAGAAACGGAGGAAGGATTCGCCGTAAATGAGTCGCAGGAAGCTTTCGGGAGAGCGGCGCCCTTCACGACAACCGCGGCATTGTCTTTGTTATTAAAAAGAGTTGTCTCCGGCGTAGGAGTGTTGATAATGGCCGTGTTGTGAATGGTCCCCGCGAACAAAGAAAGAGCGCTGTATTGAATAGTGCCAGAGGCGCCCGGAAGAAGAGCGCCCAAAGAGCAGGTAATGCCGTTTGTCTTGGCCTTACATGCGCCGTGGTCGGAGTTTTTGACCATCGTGTAGCTTCCCAATTTTCCGACGGGAGAAGCGATGTCGGCGATGATAACGCTTTCGGCCACGCCGGCGCCTTCGTTTTTATAATGAAGAGTGTAAGTAAAGATTCCGCCGACCTGTTTTTCGGACGGTGTGACGGATTTTTGGATGGAGATGTCGGCTTTCTCCGGCTCCGGCGGGGGAGGAATAATTTTATCAAAAGCGGCGCAAACGGGCGTAACGCTTTCTTTGTCGCTCGAAGGAAAAGCCGAGTGCTTGGCTGAAAGAAAGGCGGCATTTTGCAAAACATTGAAATTTTCCGCCACAGTTTCCGTCAAAAAATCCCTGTCCTCCGGCAAATCTTTTATGGAGGGGGTATCGGCAAAAATCTGGCCGGATGGATTTTTAAGGCGAAGGAAATATTTTTCGTTTTTTTGAGCCTGCTCTGATTTGTCGGAGTGGTTATCATAAGAGACCAAAGTAACTTTATATTTTCCGGCCGGGATTAGGGCGTTTATCGTTTCTTCCGAGAGAGACGCTTCCGTGGCCAAAAGACCGCGGTCGCTGAACTCAAAAATGGCGCGCTCGCTTTGACTTTCAAGCGGACATTCTAAGGCGGGAGGCGGCGACGGAAGCGGAGGAGGAATGTCTTCAATTTTGTCCAAAGCCAGACAAAGGGGCATAACGCTTTCTTTGTCCGAAGTCTTGCCCCAGTGAGTATGCAGAGCCTCCAGCCGGTTTATCTTGACCGGAAGGTTGAGCTCATTATTGACAATTTCCGTCAAAACTTCCTTGTCTTCCGGAAGATCGGAAATAGAGCTTGTCCTTTGAATTTCATTCAAGCCTGACGAAAAGAATCGGACAAAGAATTGCTCCTTTTTTTGCTCTTGGCCTGTTTTATCAAAGTGGTCGTCATAAGATTCCAGAGTGATTTTGTATTTACCGGCGGGGATGGAAACGCTAACCGGACCAGAGGTCGCTTCATCTTTTGTCCCTCCGGCGATTATGCCATCCTCAAAAAAGCTGACGACTGTTCTGCCTTCATTGGATGGAATAGAACAGCCGGGCGGATTAAAGCCCGCGCCATCTCCCGTATCATCGCCTTCCGTATCATCATCTCCGTCATGAGATTTTGTCTTAACGCTAAAGCTTTCCTCCAGACAATTGTTGGCTTCTTTTGATTCCGCGATATTGCCTCCGTCCGAAACGGAAGCGTCGGCGCAGACGCGGAGAGTGTGCTCTCCGGAGAGAGCCGTCCATGAGGCG
>PCTS01000030.1:4277-5108 GCA_002771565.1 Candidatus Campbellbacteria bacterium CG22_combo_CG10-13_8_21_14_all_43_18 | reverse complement strand
GAGATGGATTTGAAAAATCTCATCGAAAAACTCAAAAAGGAAATAGAAAGCCGATCCTAAAAAAACGATTACGCCCCTAAAAAATGAAGTGGGAAATGAAATGGGGGCCCGCAGCTTCGCTGCGGGCCCCATACCGTTGGCTAGCTGGCTCACTGTATCTCGAAAACAACGGTTATATTCATCTTGATTTCCACCGGCCGACCATTGTAGGTAGTCGGCGTGTACTTCCACTCTGAAACCGCGGTGCGGGCCGCCTCGTCCAGACCCAGGCCCAACCCCCGCAGCACGTTTACGTTCACGACGTTGCCCTCGCGGTCAATCGTGGCCTCGAGGATGACATATCCCTCGAGGCGCGCCCGTCGCGCCAACTCCGGGTACTCGGGGACCACGTTCACCAGCTTCGTGGGCGCCTGGATTTCGCCACCCACCTGCATCGGACCCTGGTCAATCACCGGCGGGCCGGAGGGCGGCCCCGAGATGAAGAACTCGGTGTCGGCCCTCTCCACCTCGGTCTCGATGTACTCCACCGCCTCCTCGACGATCGGCTCGGGCTCGTCCGGCGTTGGGTCGGGGATCGGCACACGGGCTGTCTTCTTCTTGACAATCTTCTTTTCGGGTTGCTGTTTGGGCGGCTCGGGCGGCTTGTAGCGCTTGATGACTATCGCCTCCTGAATCCGCTCCTCTACCTGGATGGCCCCCAGCTCGGGGAACACCATCAAAAACAGCGCGAAGTGCAGAACGAGCGCGACAGCCCAGGCAACTTTAAGCGGCCGCCTATCCTCGCGCGCGAGAAACCGGTCATAGACACTTATCATCGGAACCTCCGGGGCA
>PCTS01000030.1:0-4190 GCA_002771565.1 Candidatus Campbellbacteria bacterium CG22_combo_CG10-13_8_21_14_all_43_18 | reverse complement strand
GACTCTAGTATTCAATTAAATGCTGAAATGTTGCGTCAGTAATACATACTATAGTATGTATTATCATATATATTATAATACATATTATTTTATCTCAACGCGACTTACGGTTATCCTGACACGGTTTATAGTTACCCCAACGCGCTCTATAATCACTCCAACGCGGTCTATAGTCACCCCTCCACGGTCTATGTTCCAATTCGCGCGAATTGGAACATAGACCGTGGAGATAAAGAAGAGCGGGCAGAGTGGTTATAGTGTCATATCAAAATTCGAGCCCAAAGGTCCGTTTATCGTCATAAAAATAAAAGAGGTTGGATAATGTTTTGACAATATGTATTATAATAAATGTCAAAAAGGGCCATTAGCTCATCTGGCAGAGCGCACCCATGGCATGGGTGAGGTAAGCGGTTCGAGTCCGCTATGGTCCACCACATTTGAAGAAAGAAATTTATGATAGTACTCGATGGATTTTTCAAAGACGCAAATAAGAAAGAGGCAATTTCATGGGCATTTTATGATTTTGCAAATTCTTCTTACGCGTTATTGATTTTAAGTTTTGTTTTCCCGATTTATTTCAAAGAGGTAATTGCAGGAGTTGAAAAGGGCGATTTCTATTGGGGACTACTTGTAAGCATCTCTATTCTTATTGGTGGTTTAATTGCTCCAATAATTGGAGCAATAGCTGATTATGACTCGCGCAAGAAAATAAAATTTATTATTTTTGCTTTAGTGTCAATGACCGGCACAGTTTTTCTATTTTTCAGCGGTTCAAATAAATTATTACTTGTCTCCCTAATTTTTCTGATTAGCAATGTCGCCTTTGAGTTGGCACAAACTTTGTATGATTCTTTTCTTGCGCGTGTTTCCACAAAAGAAACTGTTGGTAGGATTTCCGGAATGGCCTGGGGACTTGGTTATATCGGCGGAGTTGTTGCCATGCTCGCTCTAAAACCTTTATATGAAAACGGATACGCTGGAGATTTTGAATTTGGATACAAATTAGTATTTCCTTTGACTGCATTATTCTTCTTTCTATTCTCACTTCCTTCCTTTATTTTTATCAAGGAAAAATCGGAAAATAGAAAGAAGGAATCGATTTCTGCACTCGTAAAACACGGGGTAAAAAGCGTTATCGGGACAATAAAAAATCTAAAGCAACACAAAAATATTGCTTGGTTTTTGGTGGGTTTCTATTTTGTAAATGACGCATTGGTAACGATATTTGCTTTTGGCCCAATTTACGCAAGAACAACTTTCGGAATGGAGTTTAAAGAAATTCTAACCTTACTTTTAATTGTCCAGATTGTTGCTTTCCCCGCCGCAACAATCTTTGGTCTTTTAAGCGATAAAAAAGGTTCAAAAAAGATTCTTTTATTCACGATAGCAGTTTGGATATTAATTATTGCGTTACTATCTATCGCGACTACGAAAACCATGTTTTATGGAATCATGCTTTTGGCTGGTCTTGTTATTGGCTCAAGCCAAGCCATAGCGCGTTCTTGGCTGAGTAAACTCGTTCCGGACGAAAAACGATTTGAGTTTTTTGGATTTAATGGTTTTGCCAGTAAAATTGCGGCAACGACCGGGCCGATTTTGTTCGGCGCTGTTTCTGTAGCGACAGGCAACCAACGATTGGCAATGGCCGCCCTCATTCCATTTTTTATTATTGCCTTTATAATTTTTGCCGGAATTAAAGAGGAAAAAGTTGAATCGTTGCCGCGAATCAGTAATAATTAGTTTGTGGCGTGCCAATCTGCTAAAATGAAATCTATCGTATGAAATGGAAATTTTTTAATCATCTTAAAGAAGCTGATAAGTCGGAGGCGGTAAAAGCTTTGATTGATAAAAGCTCTCCCGACCAAATGTTTTTTGTCATGGTTATTCTCTCTGTCTTAATGGCCACTTTTGGCCTTTTACAGGACAATGCCCCCGTCATTATTGGCAGTATGATGATTGCTCCGGTCCTCTATCCTATCCTTAGCTTGGCTATGGGTTTTGTCATGTCTGACGGAAACCTCATTGGTCGCTCTTTCAAGACAATCGTTCGTTCTGTTCTTTTTGCTCTAGGCGCTTCCGTTTTTGTTACTGTCTTCTTCTCCGTAGGCGAGTCAATCAATGAAGAAATTATTCTTTTTGCCAGACCAAGCTTAATTTCAGCCGCTATCGCCGTGGTGGCGGGGTTGGCTGTGGCTTTTTCCCTGACAAAAAAGGAAATAAATACCACTTTGCCGGGAGTGGCTATTTCGGTCTCTCTTGTTCCTCCTTTGGCGGTTGTGGGAATAGGAATAGCAAAAGCAAGCTGGACTCTGATCTCAAGCTCCCTTCTTTTGTTCATAATCAATATTCTCGGTATAGTCTTTGCCAGCATGCTCCTTTTCTCTTCGATGAATTTCTATTCCAGAAGAGGAGAGGCTAGACGAAAGCTTTGGGAGGATAATCGGGAAATAGAGAAAGAAAAACTGGTGGAGAGAGAATAAAAAGACCCATGGTGTGGCGAGAGCACGGGTTCATGGCCTGGGTGAGGTAGGTAATTCAAGTCCTCTACGATATAACCAAAAGGATATAAACTACTTTTTAAAATCAGAGCGGGAACGGACGCGGGAGTTCTTTCTCCCCCCAACCTCCTTCCTTTTTGCCCACCCGAGCGTTCAGTTCCTGCCGCGCTTCGCACGGTAATCAGTCAGGATTTTGTTCCCACCTTCGCCTGTGGGCTTCGGACGGGCAGGCAAAAAAGGTTCAAGCGGCGTTCAGTAATTGCGACCAGTCAAAACTTTTCAACTTTTTTAGCAAATCAAATTTGGTAATGTTTGCGCGCTCGCTACTTAAGGTGACTTGCCACGAGCGAGCGAAGCGAGTCGAGTGGACCCGGGGAGAATCGAACTCCCGACCCGGCAATGCGAATGCCGTATAATACCACTTTACGACGGGCCCAAAAACCCTCAATGTCTAACTTGGTTGACGATTCTGAACTTAGCGCGAACCCATTTTGAACGAAATTGCTGACGCAATTTCGCGATACTTCCCAAAACCGTCCGCTCGGGCGGGGTGGGAAGAAAAAAGGGTGTGGGGAAAATGAATTCCCGCCCCGCCTTCGCTTTCTAAAAGTGTCGCGCCGACAATTGCGAAAACAAATACAATTAAATAATAGCGAAAAAAATTGTTTTCGCAAAGTTTGTTCTTTGAAATGAAAAGAGGGCTGATCGCGACGCGTTGTCGCAACCAGCCCCGGTTGACTAGGTTCCCGCCTTCACTACAGCGAGACCAGCTTCACTCTAGCCCTGAGCTCCGCCTTGCGCGGGTCGCTCTCCGGCAGAAGCCCGACGAGCTCTCGAGTGAGCCACTCGCGAATCCGAGCACCCTCCTTGGAGTGCTGGAACCGCTTGGTTCCCTCGATCTCTCTTATGGCTTGCCGGAGGATGGTGAGCGTACCACCGAGCTTGGATTCGCTCACTTCGAGACGGTCGTGCAGGGCCAACAAATGTCTCGTGACATCTCCTAGTTGGGATATCGAGAAAAGGCCCACAAGCCACGCGATTTCCGCGAGCTCTCTGACAACAATTCTCGACCCCTCTTCATCAATGAGATAGAACCTCGAGAATTCCAAGGCTCGCGGGTACTTTGAAGTACCAGAGGGATAGGCCCTGATATCCCACTTTCTACCGAGCGTCCAGCCGCACACCATCTTCGGCTTGGCGAACCAGCCGCCGAGCGGGATCGCGACGATGAGCTGGGAACTGCGTTCCATCGCGAGGACAGCGCGCAACTTCCGGCTCTCAACGTAGAGCGGGTTGTTGCGCACGATCCTTGGCGGGCGGGATCCATCGTAGATTTGCGTCCACGTGAACACCTTGTAGTACCCACGGACGTTCCGCTTTAGGTACTCGCGGAAGCTAAAGAGCTCATCTCCGCACTTCCTGGTGTTGAGCACGAAGAAGAACCCAATCACTCCGGAGACTGCGCCTCCGAAGCCCGCCTGCCAGCTGTACGCGCCAGAGCCGATCTTGCCGACACTGAGCACGGACACCAGTAGAAAGGCGGCGGCGGAACAGGCAAACATAAGGATGTCGCCTGCTCTTTTGAGTGGCCTGAACTTCTGTTCCGTATCCATCGTTACACTCCTTTGCCGGCCCAAGTTGGGCGGGTAGCGCTACGGACAGGCCTAAAGTCCTGCCAGTACGCTAGGGTTG
>PCTS01000003.1 GCA_002771565.1 Candidatus Campbellbacteria bacterium CG22_combo_CG10-13_8_21_14_all_43_18 | reverse complement strand
CGGAAAAACACCGAACGAATTTTTAGAAGATTATCAATTAATTAAACCGCCATATGTCCGTGCCTAAAACATTAAAACGTAAGTTCAACAAGTAAGTGCGACACTTCTGTAAAATAGAAATGTATGCAAAAATCCGTGTAATCCACAATTTTTATGGTTCTTTATTTCAAAACTTTGTAGAATCACAATGTTGATAACTTTGTATATTGATAACTTTGTATTAGGAGATAACCAATAACAAAAAAAAATGAAAAAAACTTCAATAATCATTTTAGTTTTGGTCATTCTTGTCGTTGTTTTTTACATCGCCGGAAATTCGGGTAAGCAATCCGATGTTGTTTCAGACTTAGACGAAGAAAAACAAGGGACAGAGAATACGGGAAATGCGGAGGAATCATCGCCCCTAACGACGGGGACAGATGAGGAGGCTGTCATTAATAAGGTCAAGGAAGTTGCCGTAAGCGGACGGGAAGGCCTGGCATCGGTTGATGACGCTAAATTTATATCAATAGAAAGAAACAGCTGGCCCGACGCTTGCCTTGGCATAGAAACGGAAGTTGATGAAGTCTGCGCCCAGGTTGTGACGGAGGGATATAGAGTGGTCCTTCGCTTGGGCGGAGCGGAATTTGTCTATCATACGGACATAACCGGTGATTCAATAAGGTTTAAGGAGTCAATCTCGTTGGAGGAATAATTCAAAAAGTTTTGACTTATCCACACAATAAAATCAACAAAATATTTTCCCCTCGGAGAAGATTTTAATGGTTTCCGGAGTCGTTTAGTCGGCCATACGCTTTTGGAGGGCCGAGTAAGTCGGTATTTAGCCGTGATTTGCTCTCTGCTTCGCAATGTAGAAACTTCATTTTTGCATTTTTCTTGCCTTGTCTTCGCCAATAAAAATTTGTTGCTTTTTTAATTTTTGTCCTATAAAATATAGGACAAGGTTTTTATTTTTAAGGCAGGCAAAATATGACCGGAAATAAACACAGCATGTTGGGGAGACTTCATCCCACCCAAGAAAAACTTTTAGATGTCTTGAAAGAGCCGGAAAGCGACTCTATGAGTCTTAGATATATCGCCGATAGAGTCGGCGTGAGTTCGCCGAATACCGTGTCGCACCACATCGCCCAGCTTGAAAAAAAGGGCTATATTTTCAGAGACTCTGTTACAAAAAAAATAAGCCTCCTGAAAAATCCTGTAAAAGATATTGTCTTTTTGAATGTTTATGGTTTGGCGGAATGCGGACCGGGGGGATATTTTACGGAAGAGAATATTTTAGACCGCCTTCCCCTGCCCTCAAAAACTTTCAGAGTAACCGAAGATTCTTTTCTGGTTGAGGCTGTCGGCGATTCTATGAGCCCGATGATTGAAGAGGGCGACCTGGTTCTGGCCGATAAAAGAAGCCTGGCGGAAAACGGGGAACTCGTCGTGGTCATCCACAATGAAACGGCAAAAATCAAAAAGTTTTTCAAGGAAGCAAGCGGTATAATTCTGCAGTCAATAAATCCGGCCTACCCTCCCCTCTCGGCCTACATTGAAGACGATATTAAAATAGCCGGAGTGGTAACGGGAATTGTCAGAAAATTCCAGCCAAAAGCCGTAATTTGAAACGCGCGCCGAAAGAGCGGCCTCTCAAACTTTTGGCAAAGACTTAAAAAAAAGCATACCCCACCGAGACGGCAAATATAATCAGGGCAAAAACAATCATCAGAATAACCATAAAGTTTTCGCCGAAAAAGCCCATAAAACGGCCCAGAAAGAAGAAAAATCCGAGGATGATAATTATGCCAAGCAAAAGGTTCATATTTTTTGTTTGTCTAACCGTTTAATTGCTAAGTTCAACCGCCGGCGTGTTCAGCTCGAAATCGGTTTGTTCTCCGTCTCGAAGTCTTTCAAAATTTGAGACAAAAGTTCTCCAAAGAAGGTCAATAAAAATGTTATTCCAAAAATAAGTGACGGGTTGCATCAAATAATTTGTCCAAGCCGAAACAAGGAGGCCCCGGACATATCCCAGATTACTCTCGGATGGCGGAGATTCAATAATGCTTCTTAAATCAAAACCGAAATAAGACAGAATAATAATTCCGATAACAATAAGAATTATCAACTTGACCAGGCCTCCTTTTGAAGAAAATCGCGACATATCAAAATATTAACCAAATTTACCAAAACTTGAAAGGAATTATATTAACAGCAAAAAAATCGCAAATTCCCATATTTTCTCCGAGAAAATTGTTCTTTGGATAAATTGGGTAAATTTTGCGTTTCAAAATTTTTTATAGTCCTATAGATAGACAAGCGGGTCAAGATATGCGTCTTTTGGAGCCACGGGAATGGTGGCGGAGGAGCATTTGGTAATAGGCCGGCCGGGAATATCGCCAAGCTTCGTAAGTTCAACTCCCTGACTTGCAAAAAGGGTTAAATGCAAATGCGGTCCGGTTGAATAACCCGTATTTCCGCTATAGCCGATAATTTGCCCTGTTTCCACTCTCTGTCCGCCTGAAACCGCAAATCCCGAAAGATGAGCGTAAAGAGAAGATAGGCCGTTGTCGTGCTTGATTAAAACCCAGCGGCCATAGGAAAGACAGCCACGATACTGGTCCGTATTTCCAAGCCCCGTAACGGTTCCGCTTAAAGCCGCGTAAACATTCGTGCCGACCGAAGCGCCAAAATCAACTCCGTTGTGCGTGCCGGAAGCGTAAAGTCTGCCGGAGTCGGAAGTTTTTCCGAATTGCTGGGTAATTCTGATGTGGTCCAAGGGCCATCTTAAAATCCCCTCCCCCGCCGGAGGAATCCTTGAGGGGTCAAGAACAAACTGCAGCTGTGATTCATATTCAAAAAGTTCTCGCTCAAACTGCTCTCTTTGTCTGATTTTTTCATCAAGAAGTCCTTGGTAATTGGCTTCTTTGTTTTTAGTCACCACCAACAAAGTATCTTTTTCCTTTTTGTTCTCTTCAACAACTTCTTTTTTGCCGCCAAGCTCGTTTCTTTTATAAATCAGAGTTTGTTTTCTTGACTCCACCTCTTTTCTGTTTTTTGAGAGAGCGTCTCTTAATTCTTTCAGAATATCCAAATCTTCTTTCAAGCCGATCTGGAAACGCTGGAGAGTCTCAAAAGTTTCCCAAAATTCCGATAATTTTTGTTCCGATAAAACTCCTTCTATTATTGAGATGTTATCCATTTCCCTGATTTTTCTCAAGGCCTCCGCGATGGCTTTATTGTTTTGATTTATTCTGGATTCTTTTTCTTTTATCTCTAAATTCAATCTTTCAATATTGAGAGATTCATTATTGATTTCCGTCTGCGTTTTTGAGATTTCGGCCAGAAGCTTGCTTCTGGTCAGATTTAATTCCTTGATAGCGTTCTGAAGAGTGCTCTTTTCCGCTCCGACTTTTTCCAAATCTTTTTCATATCGGGCAATCTCGGCCTGAATTTCTTCAAGCCGGCGGTTTCTATCGTCAATTTTTGAACGCAATTCCTCTATGGTGTCGGCCTCTGAAAAAAGAAAAGGCAGAAAAAAGAAAAGCGCGAGACAAAACAAAAAAAAATTTTTAAAAAAGCTCCTTGGCATTAAGATAACAATTTTATGGCTCTATTAAGCCTTTTTATTGTCTCCTCTTTTCCTAAGAGACCGGCCATGGAAAAAGGATCCGGCGAGCGGTCTCTGCCGCTTAAAGAAAATCTCATCGGATGCAGAACGGAAGCTCGTCCCCTTTCGTCGGCCAGCGGTTGGATTTCGGCTTTGACATTCTCCGAAGAAAAATCCTCGAGGTTTTTGAGACGAAAGACTATTTCTTTCAGATGCCGTTTGGTTGCTTTATTTTCGTCATTTTTCCAGACAATTTTTTCTGAAGTGATATCTTTCTCATTCAGACCGAAGAACCACCGGAGTTCTCCGGAATCAAAAAGCTCTTTCAGGCCTTCAAATTTAACGATGGATGTTTTGTAAAAAAGCAGAAGTTTTTTAAGAGACGGCGAATAATCGGGCGCGTTGTTTTTGTATTTTTCGGGAACATAGTCTTCGGCTATTTTCAGATATTCATTTTCCGAAAGCCTGTTTATGTATTGTTTGTTTACCCAGTTTAATTTTTCCACATTGAAGACGGCGCCGCCTTTGTGAATTTTTTCCAAAGAAAATTCTTCAATCAGTTCTTTCAAAGAAAGTATTTCTCTGTCATCGCCCGGATTCCAGCCCAAAAAAGCCAAGTAATTTATCATGGCCTCCGGAAGATAACCCATTTTTTTGTATTGAATGACGGAAACGGCTCCATGTCTTTTGGAGAGCTTGCTTTTATCCGGGGCCAGAATCAGAGGAATATGAGCATATTGCGGGCGGGCAAAGCCGAGCGCTTCGGAAATCAAAATTTGTCTGGGGGTGTTTGAGATGTGGTCTTCGCCTCTGATGATATGGCTGATTTTCATATCGCCATCGTCCGCGACATTGGCAAAATGAAAAACCGGCTCTTCCAAAGATTTGGCAACAACAAAATCCCCCAGATCTCGGACATCGGTTTTTATCTCTCCCCTGATTAAATCGTTGAAGACGACTTCTCCTCCGTTGTTTCTAAGTCTGATAACCTCTTTTCTCTCTCCCCGCTCCCCTTTGGAAAGATAGGCTTTGTTTTCGTCTATAAGTTTTTTTAGAAGAGAGGAATGCCTGTCCGCCCTCTCGGATTGCCTGAAGATTTCGGAGTATCCGATTTGGAGCCAGTCAAGGCCGCTTAAAATATCTTCTTCGTATTTTTTTTCAGACCTTTCTTTGTCCGTATCCTCAATCCTTAAAATCATTTCCCCGCCTAGTTTCTTGGCGTATAGAAAGCTGAAAAAAGCCGTCCTGGCGCCTCCGATGTGCAAAAAACCGGTCGGACTCGGCGCAAATCTTGTTCTGACTTTGCTCATATAGGGCTTATATTATCATAGAGCGTGTTCGGAAACCCGCTTTCGTACCGAGAAAGGCGACTTTTGGGTTTTGTCCGAAAAATCAAGATTCGTGTTCCAAACCGAGCCGGAGCACTTCCCGGGCGATTTTTCGGCCGGCATCATTTGATGAAAAGTTTCCGGCTTTCCGGGACATTTCTTTCATCAGGGCGGGATTTGACAAGATTCTTTCAATTTCTGAAATCAAAAGGTTCGGCGAGAGATTTTCTTCTTCAATAACAACGGCGCCGGTCCTTGAGGCGTAAGAGAAAGCGTTTTTTCTCTGGTCTCGGCTGATAGACTCCGGAATGGGAATGAGAATGCTCGGCAATCCCCAATTGGCAATCTCAAAAAGAACGGAGCCGGCGCGGGAGATAACAAGGCTTGCCGCGCCGGCCGACATCTTCATGGCCAAATCATCCAAATAAGCGAAAGGTTTGTATCGCGCTGTAAAATTTTCTCCCAAAATAACTTTGGCCGTCCCGCGGACATACCCGATATTATTCGGGCCGGTTTGATGAATAATTTGATATTTTTGCACCAAAACTTCCAGAGCTTCCAAAATAACATTGTTTATTTTTTCCGCTCCCTGCGAGCCGCCCAAGATAAAAATGATCGGCAGATTTTCTTCCAGATTCAAAAATTCCTTGGCTCCTTCGCCAGCCGGGGTCAGGAGCTCTTTTCTGATGGGGTTCCCCGTCAAAACGGTTTTTTCTTCGGGGAAGAACTTAACGGCTTCGGGGAATGAAACCCCTATTCTTTGGGCAAACTTGCCGGCCCAAAGATTAACCCTCCCGGGCATTGAGTCTGACTCATGGATAATGACGGGAATGCCGAAAAAACGAGCGGCCAAAAGGACCGGAAAACTGGCATACCCGCCTTTGGCGAAAATAACATCCGGAAAAATCATAAAAATTTGCCAAAAGGCCGTCAAAACGCCCAAAAAAATCTTAAAAAAATCAAAGAAATTCCTAAAAGAAAAATAAATTCTTTTTTTGCCGGAGATATTTTTTTTGAAAATAATCTCATTGTCAAAAAGAGCTCTTTCGTCATAAGGTTCCGGAGCCAGATAGTAAATGACGGGCGACAAAAATTTTTCCTTCTTCGTAATTTCCCTTAAGTTTTCCGCCACAGAGATAAGGGGGTAAAAATGTCCGCCCGAACCTCCGCCTGTTAAAACGATTTTCACGATAAGACTTCCGGATTTAAGATAATTATTATTTTTTGTCTATTTGAGTTTTTTTCAATTCCTTTTCACAAAACAGGAGTGTTTTTTGCGGAAAAGTCCCCGAGCTCCGCCGTCTCTTCCGGCGGAAATCTCGGCAAAAAACAGCTCTTGACTAAATTGGCTAAATATCTCCGCTTTTTGAAATATTCAAGACAATCCCCGCCTCGGCCAAGGCGAAAAACAAAGCCGTCCCGCCGTGGCTCACAAACAAGAGAGGCATCCCCGTAAGAGGAAAAACTCCGAGCATGGAGGCAATGTTCAAAAACGATTGGGCCGTAATCAGTATAACAAGGCCCGTCCCCAGAAGTCCACCAAAAACATCTTTGGAAGCCGAAGCGATTTTCAGCCCGCGCAGAGCAAAGGCCAAAAAGAGCACAATTAAAATTGAGCTTCCAAAAAACCCCCACTCTTCGGCGATGACGGCAAAAATGGAGTCGCTGACGGGTTCCGGCAAATAACTGAATTTCTGGATGCTTTGACCGAAGCCCCGGCCGAAAAATTGGCCGGAGCCGATGGCGATGAGGGATTGGTTGATCTGGTAAGAAGAGCTTTTGGTGTTTTCCTCCGGATGGAAAAAGGTCAGAATTCTGTCACGAATGTACGGTCTGGAAAAAGCCAGAGCGGAGAAAAGAAGCGAAGCGACGAGTAAAGAAAGAGCCATGTCTTTCCATCTGCCCCCGGCCGTAAAAAACATTGAAAGACCGGCCACAAAAATGACAACCAGGCTTCCGGTGTCCGGCTGTCTTAGAAGAACAAGAGCAATAAGAGCCATAATAATTATGAGAGGTAGAAGCCCGTATTGAAAGGTTTTTATTTTCCCTCTGATATTTGAGACCCAAGCGGCGAAATAAACGACAAAGCCGAGCTTTAGAAGCTCCACCGGCTGAAAAGAAGGGAGCGAACCGATTTGTATCCAGCGTCTGGCTCCGCCCGAAGAAAAACCCAAGGCGGGAACAAAAACCAACAAACTTACAAAAAAAGTAAAAAGAAAGAAGAAAAAAGAATATTTTTTCCAAAACCTGTAATCAAGCCTTGAGGTAAGATACATAGCCAAAAGGCCGGAGAGAAGGCCAAAAACAATCTGGTTGAAAACAACGGATGAAAGTCTGGCTCCTTCCCGAGCCAGAAGACTGGTGGAGGCGGAAATAAAAAGAAAAAAGCCGACAAAAGAAAGGATGAGAGTGATAATAAGAAAAGGTTTGTCTAAAGACCGACGCATTATAGAGTTGTTCTAGCCGATAAGAGCGACCACGACGCCGAGGGTGGCGATGATGACGGAAAAAATCCAGTATCTCATCACAACTTTATAACTCGGCCAGCCTAAAGCCTGAAAATGATAATGGAGCGGGGCCACAAGAAATATCTTTTTGCCTCTGTACTTTTTTGAAAGAAGCTGGAGGGAGCTTGAGGCGGCGGAGACAACCAGAGGCAGGGCGATAATCGGCAAAACAGCCACTTGTTCCGTCAAAAAGGCTATGACGGTAAGCGTGACGGTCAAAGCCATAGAACCGGTTTCGCCAAGATAAAATCTGGCGGGAGGGACGTTAAACCATAGAAAAGCCAGAATTGCTCCGACCAAAACAAAAGAAAAAGCGGCCAAGTCTATTTGATTCTGATAAAAAGCAATGAGGCCGTAAGCCGAAAAAATAATGCTGAAAACCCCGCCGGAAAGCCCGTCCATTCCGTCTATAACCCCGCCCGCGTAAATGCCGAACATAACCAGAATAAAAAGAGGGATGATAAACGGGCCCAGAAAGATTTCACCCGCGAAAGGAATAAGAATGGAAAAGACCTGAAGTTTGAAAAAAAACCACCAAGCCCCGACAAGGCCCATAATAAAAATCAAAAAAAGTCTTTTTTTTGAAGAGAGGCCTTCTTTTTGGCTTTCACTTTTGGTGATATCAAAATAATCGTCAACAAAGCCCGTGATGGCTCCGAAGAGAAGCGTAAAGAGCGGCAACCAGGTCTGATTTCTGCTTAGTAGATTTAATTTGGATAAATCTCCGTTTCCGATAAATTTTGCTATCAGATAAAAAACAAGAACGGTAAGAGAAGCGCTAAACCAGACGATAATGCCTCCCATTCTCGGCGTCCTGATTTCATTTTGAGCATTAAAAGATTTGGTCATGGAAGCCTCACTGCCGTCGGTTGCCACAGAGCGAACCTTTTTCTTCCACATCTTATGTTTGTAAAGATAATGAGTGACAAGAGGAGTGATGGCAATGCCCAAAAAGAAGGAAAAGACGGTCGGGGCGAGAATTTTAACGGCATCGCTTATCATGGCTTAGATTCTATATCAACCCCGATTAAAAGTCAAAAATAAAGCTCAATAAAGCCATTAAATCGTGGGTTTCTAAAAATATGAAATGAGTAAAGTAAAAATCTTATTTTTAATTTCACTCAAAAATCTCCAGATAATCAAGGGTCGTCAGATATAATTTTTCAATATCGGAAAATCTGCCGAGAAGAGAGGAGCCTAAAACGCCCAGGATGATTTGACGCATAGGTTCCGGCTCAAAAACGACAAATAAATTTCCTCCGGCCAAATCCGTAAAACCGGTCTTAGAGGCTATAACACCGGGAAGTTTTTTTAAGAGTCCGGAGTTGGTATTTTCTTCTTCGTGCGAGAAGTCTAAAGAGTTGAACACGGATTCAGGATAAGCGGTAATTTTGAATATCTCCGGTTTATTTTTCAAAACATATTCAAACAAAACAGCCATGTCTCGAACGGAACCGTTTCCTCCGGAAATGATATCGTCTTTATCCAACCCTGAGGGACTGGTGAAATACGTCTGGACCAAACCAAGTTTTCCGGCTTTCTTGTTCATCAGACCGACAAAAGCTTCAAGGGGAGTTTCTTTTTGAAAAAGCGAACCAACGGCGCCGGCGATAGCCTTGGCTCCGTCATTGGAAGAAACGGCCAGACTGAAATCTATCAAGTCCCGAAGTCTCCATCTTTCATAGAGAAAAAGCCCGCTATCCCCTTCTTCCAAAAGATCATCTTCCTTGATAGAAATAATCGCCCCGCCCGGCGCATGTTCCAGAGAAACAAGAGCCATCATTACTTTTGAGAGAGAAGCCAGAGGCAATTGGATTTCAGCATTTTTACCGAAGATTTCCTTTTGTCCGCCTATATCCCAAACGATGGCGCTTTTTGCTTCAAGCTCAAGATTTTGAAAAATTTTATTGGAATTTATTTTGGTCGGAGCAAAGTCTTTCTTTGAAACAATGCTCTCCCCTCTTTCTCCCGTAAAAAAAATAATAGCCGGAACAAAAAAACCCAAAACAACAAGAGAGGCAAACAGAGCTTTTTTGCTTGACTTTTGGTTTCCCGAATTCATTTTTCTTCTTTCTCTTTTTTATCCGATTCAAAATCTTCTATTTTTTTTCTGGCTTCCTCGTATCCGGGCATTTTTCTGATATCATCCACTCCCAGATAAGAAAGAAGCTTGATTGTCGGTTTATACAGAGCCACTCGCAGGTCTTCCCGTCCTTTTTCTTTTTCAACAAGTCCTCGGACCAGAAGATTTCTCAAAATAAAAGATGAATTGACTCCGCGGATGTGGTCAACCTCACCTCGAGAGACGGGCCCTCTGTAGAGAATAATTGAAAGTGTCTCCAGACCGGCTTTGCCGATATCTTTATTCAGGTCTTCTTTGATGAGGGTTTCAATAAAACCGGAAGCTTTCGGAGCGGTGCCAAGAGAAACTTTGTCTTCAAGTCTGGAGAGAACAAGCCCGCCCCCCTCAAGTCTTTTTTCCAAAAAAGAAAGCGCTTCAACGATTTCGTCTTCCCTCTTTCCCAAAATTTTGGACAAAGAAGAAATAGACAGAGGACTGCCTTTGAAAAAAAGTATTGATTCTATGTAAGAGTCTAAATTCATTTTTTAATACCTGGGTACTTCCACACTTTGGTTTTCTATGTGAATATCCGCGAAATTGGCATTTTGGGTTAAATTGATAAGGCCGGTTCTGAAAAGCTCAAGAACGGCTAAAAACCCGACAATGGTATTTAGTTTTTCCCCCCGGCTCATACCGTCGGAAAATTCACGAAAAGTTATTTTGAGATTTTTCCGAATTCTCTCGCTCAAATTCTCTATCATTTCTTCCAGAGAAACGACTTTTTTGATGGAAGCTTTGGGGTTTTCATCTTTATCGTTTTTCGGCAGATTTTGAATAATCTCCCAAATGCTTTTTGAAAGAGAACCGATACTTAGATGTTTGTCGGGAGTAAAAACCGGAGAGATGGGAATTGACGAAGAACTGAAAATAATATTGGAGGCGAACCTGTCTTTCAAACCTCTGCTTAAACTCCGAATGAGTTTGTATTCAGCCAGTCTTTTCTCAAGATTGCTAATATCTTCTTCTTCTTCCAAAGACAGCTCCAAGCCGGGCAGAAGCGATTTTGATTTGATGAGGATGAGGGTTGAAGCGATAACAATAAAGTTTGAAATGTCTCTGAACGGAAAGTGTTCTATTTTTTTGATAAAAGAAATGTATTCATCCGCAATTTGGGAGAGAGAAAAATCATTGATAAAAACTTTTCTTTTTTCCACCAAATTCAAAAGAAGCTCCAACGGCCCCTCAAAATTTTCTGTTTTTACGATAAAAGAATTTTCCGGCATTTTATTTTTCTTTTTTTTCTTTGATGGAAAGCCCCAATTCATCAAGCTGTTTTTTTTCAATGGGGCTCGGAGCGTCCATAACGGACGTCTGGCCCTTTCTGGACTGGGGAAAAGCCTGGACTTCCCGGAGCGTTTCTTCGCCGGAAAGATTCATGATATTTCTTTCCACTCCGAGGGCAATTCCCCCGTGCGGAGGAACGCCATAGCTGAAAGCCTCAAGTATATGTCCGACGCTTTTTTCAATCTCCTCGACGGAATATCCCATAATCTTATAAACAGCTTCAAGAATTTCTTTTTTGTGGCTTCTGATGCTTCCTCCCCCGGCTTCAAAACCGTTGCAGACAAGGTCGTATTGAGCGGCCAAAATATTTTCTATATTTTTCCCTACCAGTAAATCCTCAATAAATTCTTCTTTGGGCATGGAAAAAGGGTTGTGGGTGAATGTCCACTCCTTCGCTCCGCCTTCGCCAAAGGCTCCTCCTACGCCAGAGGCTACGGACGGACGCGGTAAAGCTTCGGAGCGCACAGCACTTGCCTGTCTTGAGTCTGTCGAAGGGCCCTCTGTTCTCTCGAAGAATGGGAAATCGACAACCCAAGCATAAGCTAGGACTCCTTCTTTTTTTTCCTCTTTTGTCCTTAAGTCAAATTTGTCATCTCCATACTTTTCCATCGTCTCTTTATAAGTAAATCTTGGAAACGGTTTTTCCTTTATTTTCTTGCCCATTCCCTCAACAACCTCTATCATCATAGACTCAATTGTGTTTAAAACATCCTTTTGTGAGACAAAAGACATTTCCAAGTCTATTTGGGTGTGCTCAAAACCCCTATCCCCTCTCAAGTCTTCGTCCCTCATAGCTCGGGCTATTTGGAAATATCTTTCAAAACCCGCCACCATTAGAAGCTGTTTATATTGTTGGGGTGACTGCGGCAGGGCGTAAAATTTTCCGGGGGAGAGTCTCGACGGCACCACAAAGTCCCTGGCTCCTTCGGGCGTTGCTTTGGTAAGCATCGGCGTTTCAATTTCCGTAAAATCATTCTTGAAGAGAAATTCTCTGACACGTCTAACAAATTCACTTCTGACTTTGATATTTCTCTGCATCCTATCGGTACGTAAATCAAGATATCTATACTTTAATCTGACCGTCTCCTCTACTTCGGATGTATCTTTATCTATCTCAAAGGGAGGATTTTCGGCTTCATTTAAAATATTAATCTCGAGCAGTTTTATTTCAATATGGCCATTTTCTTCATCTGGATTGAGCATCTTTTTCGGTCTCTCGTTGACGAGCGCCCTCGCCTCAATAACCCATTCGTTACGCAATTTACCCGCCGTCTCATGACCTGCCTCTTTTGGAGTGGACACGGCCTGAACCTTGCCTGAAAAATCTACCAAGTCGATAAAAGTCAATTTGCCGTGGTCTCGCTTATTCCGAACCCAGCCCTTGACTAAAACCTCTTGTCCGATATTTTCTTTTAAATTTTTAATTAATGTCCTATTCATCCTTGATACTTTATACCTGATATTTACCTCTACACCAAAATTAGATTTTTAATAACATTATTTTTACCTAAATTTTTGGATTTTGGAGTGGAAGTTTTACACATACTTGATTCCCGTTACTTCTCTGACTTTTTGAATGATCTCTCTTGCTTTCCCGTTTGCTCTTTTGGCCCCTTCTTTGAGGACGCCATAGACATAATCTTTATCATTCATAAGCTCTTCTCTTGTTTTTCTGAATGGAGTCAAGTACTTTATAATGTTTTCGGCCAAGATATCTTTTGATTCCTTGTGGCCAATCTCTCCTTTTTCATATCTTTGTCTTAATTCATCAATCTCCTTCCCGCTAAATAATTTATGCAGAGCAAAGACATTGTCGTTCTGCGGATTTATACTCTCTCCCACGGGAGTAGAGTCTGTCACGATTTTTGCCACCTGCCCTCTGATTTCCGTATCTGTCGCAAAAAGAGAGATGGTGTTGCCATAGCTTTTAGACATCTTCTCGCCATCAATACCGGGCACCACCGCCACTTCTTTCATTATCATTTCTTTCGGTTCTTTGAAAACATCACCGTATTTGTTGTTAAATTTCCTGGCGATTTCTCGAGTCATTTCCACATGCTGTCTTTGGTCCTCTCCAACAGGCACAACATCGGCATTCATGATAAGAATATCAGCAGCCATCAGAACAGGATAATCAAAAAGGCCCATCGATGGCTCAATGCCCTTCTCTGCTTTGTCTTTATAAGCGTGCGCTCTTTCCAGATACGGAGCGGTAATTAATGTATTGAATATCCATGTCAATTCATTTAATCCTTCTAAATCAGATTGGACAAAAAGAGTAGCTTTCTCCGGGTCTAGACCAACCGCCAAGTGATCTATAACAGACTTGAGAGTATTTTCCCTAAGCTCTCTGCCGGTCTGGATGGTAGTCATAGCATGATAATTAACAATAGAAATATAAGCATCATATTCATTTTGCATATCAACAAACTGCTTCATGGCGCCAAAATAATTGCCGATATGAAGGTCGCCCGATGGCTGTATTCCAGATAATAAAACTTTTTTCATTCTTAAATCTTAATTCTTTAATCTGTTTAACAATTAGCGCTAATTCTTAAATACCTATCTTTTCTTTCAAATAATCCACTAAATCATCGATTGCCACTCTTTCCTGTTTCATGGTGTCTCTATTTCGGACGGTTACCGTGTCTTTCGAGTTTTCTTCCCCTTCCAAAGTGTCAAAGTCTATGGTGACACAAAACGGCGTGCCCACCTCATCTTGCCTTCGGTATCTTTTGCCGACATTTCCGTTATCGTCCCAGGCCACACCCGGAATCTCCTTCCTCAAACTTGAATAAATCTCTCGCGCCTTTGAGACAAGCTCTTCTTTATTTCTTAAGAGAGGAAAGACGGCCGCTTTCACGGGCGCCAGTTTATAAGGCAAAGCGAGCCACACTCCTCTCTCCCCATTCTCATTATAGTGTTCATTGAGGAGAGCCAGGATAGTCCTATCTAGACCAAAAGTAGGCTCAATAACATGAGGGAGAAAAGGTTCTCCCTCATGCGGCCTATAACGCAAATCCTCACCGCTTTCTTCCATATGTTTTTTCAAATCATAATCGGTCCTATACGCAAGGCCGTAGAGCTCTGACCGACCAAACGGAAATTCATATTCAAAATCAATAGTTTTCTTAGAGTAGTGAGCTAGATTGTCTCTTGGCGTATCAATTTCCTTCACATTTTTAAGACCAAGGGCCTCATTCCACTCTCGCATAAATAAAAGCCAATTATCAAATTCTTTCTCCCAATTTTTTTCTTCCACAAAATATTCTATTTCCATTTGGGTAAATTCTCTACTTCTAAAAACAAAGTCTCGCGGAGAAATCTCATTCCTAAAAGCTTTGCCGATTTGAGCAATGCCAAACGGCATTTTAGGACTATACGAATCAAGAACATTTTTGAAGTTGACGAAGATACCTTGAGCGGTTTCCGGTCTTAGATATGTCTTTGAATCCTCGTCTTGTTTAGCGCCAACCCTGGTCTCAAACATCATATTAAAAAGGCTTGCTTCGCCCAAGTCTCCGCCACATTCAAGGCACCGATCACTTTTAATATGGTCAGCCCGATATCTTTTTTTACATTCTTTACATTCAACCATCAGATCAGAGAATCCTTCCGCGTGGCCGCTAGCCTGCCAGACCTTTTGGTTCATGATAATAGCCGCATCTAGCCCGTAGATATTAGGCACACTCTGGACAAACATTTTCCACCATAAATTCTCAATGTTTCGTTTTAATTCAACGCCCATTGGGCCGTAGTCCCAAAAGCCGGCTAAACCGCCGTAGAACTCCGAGCCGGGATAGATAAAGCCCCGTCTTTTGGCCAAAGAAACAAGCTTTTCCATTGTGGTTTTTCCCGACATTTGGCCTTATTCTAACAACATTTGGAAGAAAGAAAAAGCTTTATTAGCGCATATTTTTATAACCCGGATTCGGAAGGCCGCCTACGGTTCAAAATCGCGGGACGAACACTCCAACTATTCTAGTATTCTATAGAATACTAGAATAGTTGGAGTAACTTTTTAGAGCATATTAGAGTATATTTTTGAAACCCGAGTTCGGGGACCAGTCGCGCGATTTCTGCCTGCCTGTCCTCCGACAGATGTCGGAGAGACGGACAGCGAAGAGGCTCCCTGCCTGCCCTAGGCAGGCAGGGAGCCCGAAATGTATCAAAACACACAAAGAACGAGGTGTTGGTCCGTGAGAAATCCTGCGGCGCAGGCGGGGTGGGGTTTTTTGAACATGCTCTAAGCTTCGTCCAGCTCCAAAAAGAAAGTCGAGCCGCCTCCGATGCCCGCGGAATATGCCCAGACTCTGCCCTGGTGAGCTTCCATTATTTTTTTAACCAGATAAAGCCCGAGGCCGGTGCCTTTGACATTGACTTCGTTGGCGTCTTTGCTTCTTACAAATTTTCCGAACAATTTCGGCAGATCTTCTTTTTTGATGCCGATTCCCCTGTCTTTGATTTTGGTCAGAACTTTTTTGTCTTTTTTAACTAAAGAGACGGCTATTTCTCCTTCCTTGGTATATTTCTGGGCATTATCCACAAGGTTTATTATAACTTGATTCAATTTGCCCCGGTCGGCTTTGACAAAATATTCTCCCGGTTCAAATTCAAATTTTATGCCAAGACCGGCTTCTTGAATGTTTGGTTTGAGTTCGTTGATTACGGATTCAATCAACTTTTTCATATCCACCTTGACAAAATCGTATTTCATCCTGCCCTGCTCAATGCGCGAGACATCAAGAAAATCCTGGACGACTTCGGACAAATTATCGGCGGAATAAAAGATGTTTTGAACCGCTTCTTTGACGGATGGGTTAACTTCTCCGTAACTTCCTTCCAAAATAAGAGAGGAATATCCTTTCATGGCAGTAAGAGGGCTTCTGAACTGGTGAGAGGCCAAAGACAAAAATTCCGTTTTAAGTTGGTCAAGCTCTTTTAGCCTGGCATTGGCTTTTTCAAGCTCTTTCGTCAGTTTTTCAAGTTTTTCCCTTTGTCTGACCTCCTGCCTGACGCTTTTGATTAAGAGAGCGCCGATGGCAAGAAGGAGCAGAAGAAGAACTCCATCGGTAATTTGGTCGGACAAAGTCTCCGTCAACAACAGCCTGAACAAAATGAAAAGCCAGAGAGAAAAAATCAGAAGCTCCGTGGCAATGACTTTGATATGGAAGAGGCTGTGTTTCAGAGCGGCGTAGCCCAACAAAAACGGGAAAAGAGCGACGGCAAAATTTCCGTAGGGAGGAATGTTTATGCCGTACCAAAGAGGAAAATTTGAGAGGCCCCCGCCAAAACCAAAAAAAAGCCCGATGATGATGTATAAAACCCTTCCTTTTTCCTGATTATCCGAGGAAAGACGATAGTGTTTTATAAGTAAAAAAGCCGTGTAAGAAATCAGGCTGACATAGATTAAAAAGAAATACAAGCTGTAAATAATACCGGGGTTGGGCCAGAAGCTGAAAAATAATTTGGGCTGGACACTTTTAATAAAATGAGGAGAAAAGATAAAAAAAGAGAAAAAAATCGCCAGAGAATAAGCCAACTTGATAATTTTCCCATTCTTGTCCGCAATCCCCAAAAGTTTGGCAACCCAATGAAAAAAGAAAACCGGTATAAACATTGAGCCCAGAGAAAGGAGCCTGACCCAATTCAGACTTTCATCCGCGTTCCCGCTGGAAAGCCATTGCCAATAGCTGAAAGACCACAAAGCGATGGACAAGGTCATCAAAAAGAAAATCTGATTTTGACGATTCCTCCAATCTTTGAAAAAGACAAGTCCGCCAAAAACAAGAGCGACGATTCCGTTTATAATGCCGGAGAAAGCAAAAATTTCCATACTACTTTTCCACTATGGCGACAATATGTACCCCGAGCGGCTCCAAAATAAAATTGGTTTCTTTCTCAAAGCCGGCTTTTTCTATAATATCATTGATATCTTTAACGGTTCTGTAATGCATGAAAGGCCAACCTGTTTTTTCCACAAATTTCATCTCGTCGTTAAAACCGACATTGGCTACGATAAAAAGCCCGCCTTTTTTTAAGTTTTTATAAACAATTTCAAGAACTTTGACCGCTCTTTCGTCCTTGAAATAATCCATCAAACCGACCATTTCGACAATGTCAAAAGATTGAGGCTTGATTTCAGAATCCATCTCTCTGGCATCTCCATTGATCCAGGTAAAAATATTTAACAGGCCCAAATTCTTGGAGAGATTTTTACCCATTTCAATAGCCCTTTCGTCCTTGTCTATATTGACAATCTCGGGACTGAATTCCAGGCCTTCTTCTTTAAGTTTTTTAATGCCGTGAATCAAGGCTCTGGAAGAACCCCCGCCGATATTCAGTATCTTGATATTTTTCCCTCCGTCCCCGACGAGACTCCGGATGCGCGATTCCGCGACCTCCTCCACGATTTTCAACCTGTTTCGAAGGGCCTTCGGTTGAGATATAAAATGATGCCAGAATAAATCGGAAAGCCCCTGGGAAATACCTCTGGAAAATAGGCTTCTGTGGTATCTGGTATACATCACTTCCAGAGCCATGGTAGAGCCTCCGGTTTTTACCACCGTTCCGGCGTCAAGGCTTGTTTTGATCATAATTTTTTGCAGGAAAGATTTTGGAATATGGTTCATCAGAGGAACCGTAAAGAGACGCAACCCTTTGACCAAAAAATTATGCCCTTCCAAATCTTTTCTGACTGAAATCTTCATTTTTTTTCGTTCAGGAAATTATATATTATAAAGGACAAGCTTTGAAGAGAAATCAGGCTCTCTTTCCAAGGAGTCGGGCAATTTCTTCCATAATTTTTTCGGCCGCTTCTTCAAAATCCGAATGGATTGATTCGTTGTTTAGCATCAAATCTTGAGAGTAAATCGGTTTTCCAAAAGTCAGAGTAAATTTGTGTTTTCTCAAAAGAAAGCTTTTTAGGCTCAAGTTATAAAGACCGCCGATTGCAATCGGAACTATCGGAACATTGGTACGGTATGACAAAAACGCGATCCCTCCTCGGGCTTTTTTTAGATTGCCATCCATCGTCCTTTTGCCCTCGGGAAAAATGCAAACGCTTCCCTTGTCGCGGATAATCTGAATATGATTTTTCAAAGCATATTTATAATCTTTTTTTCCGGTCCGGACGGCATAAGAACCCCAAGCTTTGAAGAAAAGCCCGCCATAGATTATCTGCCGCCAGCCGCTTTTGACATAAAAAGATTTCTCTCTTGAAGTATAAAACATCGGCATAAAGCGGGAGAAAAAAGGCAGGCTGGCCGGAACAAGAATAGGGTCAAGCTCGCTGGTGTGATTGGGCGCAAAAATAAGGCCTCTCTTCAAGCCTTTAAGATTGCCCAGGCCCTTTATCCGAATTGATGTAAAAACTCGGAAAATAACAAAGCAAGGTATCCATATTAGAGTCTGTAGTATAAAAGGCGAAATAAAATAATATTTTTTCATCTTGCTCGTCCGCCTTTTATTGTTCTATCCTTTGTTTCTTTTTATTTAAAATTCATCAAACTTCAAAGCTTTCTCCGTATTGTCGGAAGAAGATGAGCAATCGGGGTCATTTCCGTCTATCAAGCCATCGTCGTCGTTGTCTGCGCCATCAGAGCACTGCGTGCCCCCACTTCCTTCTTCGCTTTCCGTCCATGAGCCCAGGCAACCTTTGTCGTCGGGGTAATCAATCCAACCATCCCCGTCGTTGTCTCGGCCGTCATTACACTCCGGATTTTCCTTGGGAGGAGGCGTCCAGGGAGAGGCGGGGCAATCGGCCTCAAGGCCGTTGCCGCAAGCGCATCCTTCGTCTGCGGGATAATCAATATTTCCATCATTGTCGTTGTCTCGGCCGTCATTACACTCGGTTATAAGTTCTTCAACGCTAAAACTGTAGGCCCCGCAGTTATTATTCTCGTTGGACTCGCTGATATTATTATAAATATCCGCGCAAACTTCAATGGTATGTCCTCCCGCCGAGGCCGTCCAGGAGTCCGTGACAATCTGTCGACTCTCTCCGGGAGCAAGTATGCCCTGCGGCAAGTTTCTGAAAGTCGCGCCGTCAAGAATGAATCTGATGGTGGAATTGACGGCTGAAGAGTTTCCGATATTTTTTGTCGTTGCTCTGAATGTAACGCTTTCTCCTCTGATAATGTCAAGCGGATTTGTGACCGGACCGGAAACAATATCCAGGTCGGGCTGATTGTTGGAAAAAAGAAGAGTATATGTAATCGTGCCGCCATTCGTCAAAGTCTGACTGTTCGCTTCGTTTACGCCCAAGTAATCCGAGTTTGGAGGACCGCCGGAGAGATACGCGAATGTCCATGTACCGGTATAAACATTGGGGTGTTCCATACTTGAGTTGATACTGTTTCCGGAAAGAGTCTCGGGTCCGAAGATGCGGTAACTGACGGAGCCGTTCCAGTTTGAGCCGTCCACGCGGCCGCGAAGATTGATATTTCCGGTCGGCCTGGCGCCGACCGATACACTGACCGAGTCGGAAGCGCTGTCTCCCGTTATGCCAATACAGCTGATGTTGTAAGTCTTGCTTGAAGTCAAAGACCCCGTCCCTTGACGGCCGCCATTTTTATTCTTGGAACCGCTCCAATCGCCGGAGGCGCTGCAAGACGCGGCATTTGATGTTGTCCAAGTCAATGTCGATGAACCTCCGTAAGAAACTGATGACGGCGAGGCGGAGAGATTGACGGAGACTGTCGGCCTAGAGCCAACTGACACCGTAACCGAATCGGTGGCTGTGCCACCCGGACCGGAGCAGGATATATTATATGTTTTTGATGAGGTTAGATTGCCGGTACCTTCCGAACTTCCCGAAGCGCTCTTGGAGCCACTCCAGGCCCCGGAGGCGGTACAAGAAGTGGCATTCGTGACAGTCCAGCGTAAGGTGGTTGATTCATT
>PCTS01000044.1 GCA_002771565.1 Candidatus Campbellbacteria bacterium CG22_combo_CG10-13_8_21_14_all_43_18 | reverse complement strand
TCTGAAGCTCGGGAATTTCTTTTTTGGCAAGTTCAAAAGCCTGAACTTGATGAAGCGTGCGCTTCATAGATCGTATTGCTCCAAAAGAAAGAATAGTGAATCGATCATACGTTTTTTTATCTTTGAGAGATTTGATTGGAACCATATCGGTAAATATAGGAAAGATAGAGATTTTTTTCGACAAAAATCCATACCTAATGAGATCAATTTTCGTGCTATTTGACTCGGTCAAAACGTAATTTTTTCTCAAAAGCCAGAGATACATCGGTTCCATGAGATATCCAATCAAACTCAGTGGGAACCAGAGTTGATAGAACCAGATTTCTCGACAGAGCTGATAAATAAGGAGTACTCTTTTTTCTTTTGTATACCACTGGGTCATGAATGGAATGGTATTGATTTCTTCAATAATCCGATCAGCCCAGCCTTTGAGATTTGTCTGATAGTAACGAAAAGCTTCCCAATATACCGTGAATTTATTCCCCACGCGGATTATCGTATAGCCATTGTTTTTCTCTTGTTTTTTGCAATGTTTGTAGCCTGAGACAATATGTATGACTTCATGTCCATCTTTGACTAGTTCTGAAGAAATCTTATCTCCCAAAAATTCTGCACCCCCAGCTTCGGGATGGGTGATATCTTTCCAACTGAACCAAAGAATTTTCATGTGATCATTGTATCGTAATTATTGTATCCTGAGGAGAAAAGCTTTTTTGTGAGTGACTGTAATACTGAAGAATATATCTTCGATAAAAAATGGCTAACGTATCTTGGATAATCCCTCGAATAGATGTGAAGGTTGCGGCTGACGTGAGGTCGACAAGTGTATAATCCAACTTTATTGGTGCTTCATAAATTCGATTGAATCCCAATAGTTTTGCCACAACCAATATCTCCAAATCTCCCGCAAATTTCTTTTCAACTAGCTGGGGAAGGACTTTTTCTATGACGTTTTTCTTGAAAATTTTGATTCCAGCCTGTGTATCTTTGACATGTACCCCGAATAAAAATTTGACAAAAATATAGTATCCAAGACTGAGGATCTTCCTTTGGAGCGAATATTTGACCTGTGAGGCAGGGTGGCGTTTGGATCCGACTATGATATCCGCTTTATACCACTCCATATGCTCAAGAAGCATTGAGATGCCATTGGGGTCGATCTCCATTCCCGAGTCAATAAACATGACATAGTCCCCTTTCGCCTCATGCATGCCGAGACGAATTGCGTAGCTTTTTCCATGATTTTTTTCATAACCAATTACGCGAACCTTGGGAATATGATTTTTTTTGAGAACTTCAAATGTCTTGTCGACAAATCCATCAACCACAACGATGATTTCATGGTTATAGCGAATAGTATCCAGAGCACTCTTGATTCTGTGAAGATTTTCAAGAATTGTCTTTTCCTGTTTGTATGCAGGGATGATGAGTGAGAGAAAGTGATTTTCTTGTTTTAACATGCCGATTCTATTATAACCCGAATTACGAAATTAATGGTTGGAATAAATAACCGAATAATACTCTACTGTAATGAGCTAAATAGCCATTCTCACTTCTTGGTAAACTACTGATAAGTCCCAGTCGTTCTTTTAATACACTAAACACACTCTCTATTCTTCCCCGCATGTTGAGTAAGAATATCTGTAATGGTGTTGCAAGCTTCTTCATGTTTTTGCGTATACTGGTGAGTATGACATTTCTTCCTTTGGCAGCTTTCTGTTGTAGTTTAGCTGAGATGTATCCAGCGTCAGCAAGAATGATTGAATTTTTGAGCTGATTGAGGAATATATCGAGTACTTTTCTATCATCAATGTTTGCTGTTGTAAACTTCATCATGAGTATATTTCTTTTAAGGTCTGTGAGAATGTGTAATTTTAGTCCATAAAACCAACCCGTTGTACTTTTTGATCGTGTGGAAATTCGCTTCATAGTCTTATGTCGGTAGATACGATAGTTTTTACATACAGGAACAGGTGTCGAGTCTATTATTTTCATTACTCCAGATCGTTTCTGTTGTAGCTGTAAAAGTACATTGATAAGTACCAGAAAATCAAGAGAATATCTATTCATCGTTACTACAAAGTTTTTGTAGACTGGTAGGTGAAACTCGTGCGAATAGTTCGTCTTCAAGAGACGATAGAGCTTTTTCAAACAGTTAATCCCAAAGGCATGTTTCATAAGGATGATGGTTGCAACTTCTGAACGTGATAATGAGTTTGGTCTTCCTTTATTTGTTTTCCCGAATAACTCAACTGATAAATCATCAAGAACACAAAATGTTTGTACTAACTGGTTTGGATTTGTTAAACTATCCATAACGGGTGGTATGAAATTTGCAATACTTTCAGACTACCCGTTATTTATTACCAAATCAATCTTTATTAGTTATTTTGAATTTCGTAATTCGGGTTATTATAGAGATAATTTCTTGGATTTGATAAGTTTTTGTATCATGACATCTTTTTCAATATCTACGATAGTACCCGGTTTGAAAAAATGACCAAACAGCTTGTGGCTTGCGTTTTTGATAAATTTAAGAGAAAAGTAGTGTACTTTTTCTTGATTCGGATCAAAGTCCAGGAGGTGTCCGATGAGTTTCCATCCCATGTAAAAAAGATATTTGAAATCGTGAATGCTTCGAATATCAGTGAGTTTTCTCCATACATATTGAGGGGTCATAAATGCCGAATAGAGATCTTGTTCGAGCTCAAGAATCTTGTTCTCGTCAAAAGGTATCTTTATAACCGGTCGTCGCATATCAAAATCATCATAGTCATCGGTCAAAAGCCATCTCTTTTCTTTGCATTCTTTATAAAGCGGTGTCCCTGGGTACGGGATCACAATTGTGGCCTGCATGGTTTCGTAATAACCCTTTTTGAATGCATATTTTGCAACGTCAATAGTCCGTCTGGCATCTTCATATGATTCCCATGGATAGCCAAGCATGATCGTAATATGAGGGTCCAGCCCTGCTCGTCTTGCCATTGCGGGTCCCAGGATCGCATCTTCTTCCTTTGTCCCTTTGTCGAGTTTATCAAGGGTACTTTGATTGGCAGACTCCATACCATACAAAATAAAACGAAATCCGGCTTTTCCCATGATGTCATACAGTTCTTGCTTTGGGATCGCATTGAAGCGCATATTGCATCCGTACCGTACTTTCTTGTTGTACCCACTTTCGATCAGAAGTTCACAAAACTGTTTCAGTTTATTTCCGACAAACATGGTTCCGGCATCATCAAATATTTCTTTGACTCCATACGTGTCAACCACATGTTTTACTTCTGCAAACAGTCGTTTGGGAGAAAAGTTTCGATATGAGCCGATTGGATTGATGGTATGATCCCAGACACAAAACGTGCAGCGATTCCACCAACAATCACGACCGCTGTACATGTAGGTTCCGGGAGTATATTTGTAATTTCCATTGTCATAGGCATAGAGTTCCCATTTCGTAAGATCTCGATCGACAAACGGAAGATCGTCAAGTTTGTGTTTGAGTGATGCAGGTCCTGAGTTATAAATAGTTTCTCCTGATTCTATTTTCTTTGCACGTCTTTGATCTTTTGGAACGTTGATATCTTTATTGTCTTCTCGCCAATAGATGCCACTTTCCAGTGGCTCACCTTTATAAATATGATTGAGCAAATTCACCACGACAAAATCATAATCTCCTCCGGTGATGGCATAATCTACCGGGCTATTTTCAAAAAGTTCCATCGGTAAATAACTCACGTGATCCCCTACCCAGATGAGCTTGAGGTGGGGTAGTTTTTTCTTGAGATCTTTTATTTGTTTCCAGTGAGTTTTTACAATCGGAGATTTCGTCTCAACCATGAGGTAATCAGGGCTTGTTGCAGAAAGCTCATCAAACCATTGGTCATAGGTCTTTTCTTCCGCTATTCCGTCCATCCAATAGGTATTGTATCCATGTTTTTTGAGGTTTGAGGCGGCATATGCCGGTACCATCGGATATATATATGTCTTTGCATTAAAAAACTGAAACTGTCTATTTTGTGAAAGAAGGGCAACCCCTTTTTTGGATTCAAGGGGAGGATATCCGACCACAATCGTTGGCAATTGTTTGCTCATATATGTATTGTGCCAGAAAACTTTTCACGAAGAAAGCCTGAGAGGTGGGAGATGCCATAGGTAAGATGTGTCAATGGGAACATCAGGAGCATAAAGAAGGTGATGACAAGATTTCCTGAGGCGATAAAGTATTTTAAGGATTCCCAAGAAGCAAAAAGAACATATAAAATGAGCGGAAAGAAATAGAGAATGATTAAAGTTATGTTTGTGAACATGGCGGGGAAAAAGATCAGTGAAAAACAATATATGGTGAAAAGTGAGGGAATAATAAACACGAGGTGTGATGAGTTCTTATCACCCTGTGCAGCAAACGTCCCGCGCATTTTTCCATA
>PCTS01000039.1:23446-24615 GCA_002771565.1 Candidatus Campbellbacteria bacterium CG22_combo_CG10-13_8_21_14_all_43_18 | reverse complement strand
GGGAACAGCGGCTCCAACGGGAGGATTAGCAATTCAAGGCAACGTCGGCATCGGGACGACAAATCCCGACTCAATTAAGCTTGATGTGGAGGATGACATTGAAATCGGCACCGGAACCACCGGCTGTGTCCGCGATGCCGACAACACCACCTTGGTCGGCAGTTGTGTCTCGGACGAGCAACTCAAAAAAAATATTACCGCCCTGCCTGCCGGCACTTTGGATAAACTCTCGCAGTTGAACCCCGTGACTTTTGAATGGCGCAATGACGAGTACTCTTGGCTCAACGGCCAAGTCGGAACCAATTACGGACTCATTGCCCAAGAAGTTGAACAGGTCTTCCCGGAAATGGTGCATACCGACGACCGCGGCTACAAGCGGGTGAGCTACGACATCGGTTTGACTATGAGACTGCTTGCGGGAATCAAGGAGCTTGACCTAAAGGTAAACGAGCTTGGGAGCTTTCTGGAGCCACCGGTCCCGGTGTCTGAAGTTGATGGGGATAGCTCTATTACCAGCTTCTTTAAGGCCATAACGGCCAAATTTAGCGATATTTACGGGGTAATCTGGGAGAATGGCATCATGAAGATAGCCCATGTTATTGCCGACAAGCTGACAGTTAAGGAACTATGCTTAGAAGAAGTCTGTATAAACAAGGAGCAACTCAAACAATTATTGGAGCAAAACAATGTAAATAGTGTTTCTAATGGAGGAGGAAGCTCTGCTGACGAGGAGGGGGAAAATTCTCCTCTTGAGGAGACCCCCGCCTCAGATGAGGAGGGGGTCTCCGACCTAGGGTCGGAGGGGGGTGGTGATTCTGAAACCCCCGCAGAAGAAGAGGAAGAAACCCCCTCTCCTTTACCCGACTCCGCTCCTGCTTCGACGGGCGAGCAAGGAGAGGAGGCCACCGCCGAGGCGGGGCAAGTAGGGGGTGAGGTAGAGGAGGAAGAAACCCCACCGGTCGAAGAAGAAACAATTACCGAAGAATCGGCGCCGGAACCAGTAGCCGAACCGGAGCCAACTGAATAAAAAATATGAAAAAATCCGGCAAAAATATATCACGAATAGCGGGTGCAAAAGGAAAAAAACCAGAAACTCGTGCTATTTTTACCCTTGAAACTCGTGATACCCCGTTAGAAGTAGGACGCAGACGCAAGCGTCCGCGACTTCT
>PCTS01000039.1:0-23404 GCA_002771565.1 Candidatus Campbellbacteria bacterium CG22_combo_CG10-13_8_21_14_all_43_18 | reverse complement strand
TACTAAAATGAAAAAAGATTCTGATAAATAGAATAATGAAGGCAGAAGAGAATAATGTTGCATATATAGATGGAGCAAATTTGCACAAAGGTATAGGAACCTTGAACTGGGAATTTGATTACGGGCGATTTAGAGTTTGGTTGAAAGAAAAATATAATGTTCAACTGGCGTATTTATTTTTGGGATTAATACCCAAATACAAGGATCTTTATACAAAACTGCAAGAGCAGGGCTACACTCTTGTTTTTAAGGAAGTTGTTTTTGATGGCAATGGAAAAGCTAAGGGTAACTGTGACGCAGATATTGTTGTTCATGCAATGCAAAACGCATATGAAAATAAATTTAATAGAGCAGTCTTGGTTACCAGCGACGGCGACTATACTCCGCTTGTAAAATTTTTAAAAGAAAAAAATAAAATCGGTTTTATTTTGTCTCCGTATGAAACTGAAAAATGCTCAATTTTATTGAAAAGAACGGGAGTAAAAATATCTTATATATCTGACCAAGAAAACATTCTTAAGAAGGAGATATAAAGAAAAAGCCCCCGATGCGGACAAAACCGCATAAGGGTCTTTTTCGTAAGGATGCATAAAGTATAGCAAACTGAAAATCAATGTCAAATAAAAATATGAAAAAGAAAAAGAAACTCCTCAATACGGGGAAGGGGATGGGGGACAAAGGGACAAGTGAATTGTCTCTGCGTTCAGAACGCAAGGCAACTCCGGCAGCGGGACGGCCAAGCGTCCTCGAAATAAATTGCCCCTACTGCCAGTCCAAGGATTTCGTAAAGCGCGGAGTGCGCGAGAACAAGCATCAGACCGTACAGCTTTACCTTTGTAAGAATACGGAATGTGGTCGCACTTTTACCGCCTCCGATGTGAAAGGTAAAAAGTTTCCACTCAATGTCATTGTGGCCGGCATCACGCTATACAATCAGGGCTACACTTTGGAACAATGTTGTCGGGCCTTGGAAGAAAAGTACAAAGTCAAGCCCGAAGTTGATACACTAGCTAGCTGGTATGAACAGTACAAGCCCTTGTGCCGGTTTGAGCGCATGCGTCCGTATGCTTTGAAAATGTATAAGCCAAGGGAGATGATAGAGGAAGTGACCATGGCCCACCGTCAGCTCTATCGCTTTCGCTATCACCGCGCCAAAATACGGCTGATGCTGGAGGAATTTAGAAATCGGAACCTGTGGCGGATGAAAGAATACCTAGATGCCGTGACTTCCGAAACTCCGCACCAATATTTCCAGGACGGCGAGCGAATGAGCGAGGTCAAGAGCAAGTTTAGTACTGCGGATATGATTGTGAAATCAAAGTTTAATTTTGCCAACAAGCTGGCGGGGTTCGTCTTGCAGGCCGTAACGGAAAACAAACTCCGCCACGAGGCCGTGCAGAAGTTTATGCTAGCCAACGACTCGGTCACAGTGGCGACCGAGGTGCCGGTTTATATCCGGCGGGAGGATGTCGAATATATGGAGAATACCCTTGGATTCGTGATATCAGAATATCAAGAATCCAAGGGAGTTGGTTCCTGTGCCGAAGTTATTCCTAAAAATCGTCCCATTGGTCCTATATTGCTCAAGGGTTCCAAAAAACCTGTTAAATTTCCGAGATTGCTAACGGGGCATATTGACATCGTGCAAATCCGCAATGGCTGCGTACATCTCTTAGACTACAAGCCCAACGCCAGCAAAGAAAAGCCGATCGAACAGTTGACCTGGTACGCCTTGGCACTCTCGCGGCTCACCGGACTTCGACTTTTTGAGTTTAAATGCGGCTGGTTTGACGAGAAAGGTTATTATCAATTTTTTCCTCTGCATGTGGTTAAAAAATTAAGACCCAGCACGGCTAAAAAACCGCACAAGCGTTTTGTAAATTTCAAGGATGGCACCAAAGTTGAAGTGCCGAGAGAGAATCCAGGTAAAGTTACCATTGTGTGACGCCCCGCTGCCTGACCTTGAGCGAGTTTTATTACGACTAGCGAGGAGCGTGTGAACGAGTACTCTCGTTCACGACGTCCGAGTCGACGTCGTAACAAAAGGTTTAATACTTTTTATAAGTAATAACCAATTAACTTTATGCCATATAATAAAAAATGGGACAAAGGATATGCTAGCAAAGCCAACGGCAATTTCCGCAGCGGGGCGTTCACGCCCAAGAAACCTGTCCGCTCTTTCCGTGACCTGGAAATTTATCAAAAAACCATTGAATGTGCGGTATTGATATCAAAAGATATAGTGCCGCATTTGGACGGTTCGGTAAAAGGGAAAGGTCGCATTAAAGGAGACGAAAAGTATATTTTTGCCGAACGGTTGCTTGATTGCGCTATGTCCGTACCACTCCTAGTGGCCGAGTCGCACTCACTGCGTTTTGCCGACTTTGCCCTCGGTGTGGGTTACTTGGAGAAGGCCATGGCCGGATGCAATAAAATGATTGTGTATTTGGAGCATGTCAAAGGACTTTATGGGACGAAATTCGACATGGGCTTGCTTGACGACATTATTGGTCGCTACGCCAACGCGCGCATCAAAATGTTTCGACTGGAAAAGTCCTGGAAGAAATTCCGGACTGAGTACGCCGACGAAAAAACCGGCAAAGGCAAAGGGGATTTCAAATACAGTTAAGTTGAGGTTAAACCTCAATGTTGAGGTTTTCAAACCGGCAAAGGCAAAGGGGATTTCAAATACAGTTAAGTTGAGGTTAAACCTCAATGTTGAGGTTTTCAACACTGAGGAACATTGAGGTTTAACCTCAAGTAGGTATAATCATGTTTATGAGAAAAGAACCATTTTCGGTAGGCAACTATGTTCATGTGTATAATCGAGGCAATCGTAAACAGGCGATAGTTCATGATAATAAAGACAGAAATCGTTTTTTACACTCGTTATTCTATTTCAATACGGAACAAACGCCCAGTAATCCATTACAAGAACTATATGAGTTGAGGTTAAACCTCAACAAATCTGAATGGCCGTGGCCGAAAAATTGGCGACCCCGCAAACCCATTGTAAGCATCGTGGCCTTTGTGTTGATGAAGAACCATTTCCACTTGCTTTTAAAAGAAATCAAAGAAGGTGGGATTTCAAAATTTATGCAAAGATTAGGCACGGGGATAAGCATGCACTATAATATCAAATACCAAGAATCCGGTTCTTTATTTCAGGGATCTTATAAAGCCAGGTGCGTTGATGAAGATTTATACTTAAAGTACTTGAGCCTCTATATTCAAATAAAAAACACCTTTGAGCTTTATCCCGGAGGGCTTAAAAAAGCAACTAAGGAATTCGATAAGGCATATAACTGGGCAGTCAGTTATCCCTACGGTAGCTTGGGTGATTTTGTAGGAGTACGAGATAGGGGAATTATTGTTAAAAATATTTTTTCAGAATTATTCTCTAATTCAGAAGAGTATAAAGATTTTGCGCGGGATTCCATATCCGATATGTATCTGGACGAAAAATTGGGTGATTTGACGCTGGAATAAAAAATTAAACATAAAATATTGAGGTTAAACCTCAATAGAATTGAGGTTAAACCTCAACCTCAACAAGAAATGCCGGGGGAAAAAACGGAACTCTTCAAGAGCTGGGAAGAACCACCGCGGACTAAAAGGAAGTAATGAGCGGAAAATTGAGGTTTAACCTCAATTTTCTCATTTATTGAGGTTTAACCTCAATATTCTCATAGAAGAAGCCGGGCGCGCGCAGGGTTGCACATTAGGGCCTTTTGTATTAAATTATTGGAGCCCCTTTGAGGGGTTTTATTTGCTAAGGGCCCTTACAAGGACGCGTCCATATAGAATATGGCTACAATCAATCAGCTCATAAGAAAAAACAGGAAAAAGGTCAGCAAAAAGTCCAAGGCTATAGCCTTGAGGCGCGGTTTTAACACGCTTAAAAACAGGCCTTCAAAAAATCCTTCGCCCTTCAAAAGAGGGGTCTGTATTCAGGTTAAGACAACCACGCCGAAGAAGCCAAACTCGGCTATCAGAAAAATCGCCAGGGTCAGGCTGACAAACGGCATGGAAGTGACGGCTTACATTCCGGGCATGGGCCACAATCTTCAGGAACACTCGGTTGTTCTCTTGAGAGGCGGCAGAGTCAAAGACATCGGTCTTAGATACACGATTGTCAGGGGCGTTCTTGATACCGAGGGAGTGAGCAAGCGAAAGAAAGGCCGAAGCAGATATGGAGCCAAGAAAAAACCGGCGGGGAATAATTGATATGAGAAGAAAAATCAAAAACAGAAATAAAATCAGCCCCGATATTCGTTTCAGTTCTCTTGAAATTGAAAAGCTCATTAACTATGTTATGGAAAGAGGGAAGAAAGAAGTGGCTCGCAAGATAGTCTATGGCGCTTTTGACGAGATAAAAGAAGAGGCTAAGGCGGACCCTCTTGAAATTTTTCAAAAGGCCGTCGCGAATACTTCGCCATCGGTTGAAGTCAGGTCAAAGAGAGTGGGTGGAGCAAATTACCAGATTCCCCGCGAGGTTCGGCCGGAGAGAAGGCTGACTTTGGCCTTGAGGTGGATTATTCAAGCGGCCAAGAGTAAAAAAGGCTCTCCCATGAGAAAAAAGCTGTCCGCGGAATTGCTTCTGGCCAGTCGCGGAGAGGGCGAGGCCGTCAAGAAGAAAGAAAACACTCATAGGATGGCAGAAGCCAACAAAGCTTTTGCCCACTTCGGCTGGTAGGAGAAAATCTGATATCTAATATCTAAAATCTCAAATCCGCTTTAAATCTAAAATCTTAAAAGTGAAAAAAGAATTTGATGAAAGACTATAGAGATATTTTCTTGATATCATAAAGTTGAGTGACAAGCTTGCAAAAGATATTTCAGGTCAAACAATAGCAAGACAGTTGGTGAGAAGCGGGGCATCTGTTACAGCAAATGTTAGAGAAGCAAGAGCAGCCCGATCAAAAAAAGATTATATAAATTTTTATCACCACGCTCTTAAGTCGGCAAATGAAACAGAGTTATGGATATCTTTGGCGCGTGATTCGGGAAAGATAAAATCAGAGGAATCAGCAAGATTATTAGAGGAAACAAAAGAAATAGCAAAAATATTAGCGGCAAGCATAATAACAATGAAGAAAAATAAATGACACAGATTTTAGATATTAGATTTGAGATATAAGATTTATGCGAGATTATCCTCCGGAAAAAGTAAGAAACTTCGGCATTATCGCCCACATTGACGCAGGCAAAACCACCGTCTCCGAGCGAATCCTTTTTTATACGGGCATAAGCCATAAAATCGGCGAAGTCCACGACGGCAATACCATTACGGACTGGATGGAGCAGGAGAGAGAAAGGGGCATCACCATCACTTCGGCCGCTATCTCCTGCTCCTGGGTTAAGACCGGGGATGATAAAGCCGACCCGAATAAGAAAATAAACTTCAATATTATTGACACGCCCGGACATATTGACTTTACGGCCGAGGTCAAGAGGTCAATGAGAGTTTTGGACGGCGCCATTGTCGTCTTTGACGGCGTGGCCGGCGTTGAACCTCAATCCGAGACCAACTGGCGCTACGCCGAAGAAGCCAAAGTTCCGAGACTTTGTTTCATCAACAAGCTTGACAGAACGGGAGCTTCCTTTGAAAAATCTTTTGCTTCCATTTTGGCCAGACTTTCTCCAAAGGCTGTTCGGATGCAAATTCCCATGGGCGAGGAAGAAAAACACGAAGGCCTCGTGGATCTTCTTTCAATGAAAGGCTACAAATTTGAGGGCATTATGGGGCGTGATGTCGTGGAAACCGAAATTCCGGAAGAAATCAAAGAGATGGCTGAAAAATACAGAGGAGAATTGATTGAAAAAATTGTTGAAAATGACGAAGTTTTGATGAATGAGTATTTGGAGGGCAAAGATATCCCGCTTTTGAAACTCAAAGAGATTTTAAGAAAAGCAGTTATTCTAAACCAAATTTTTCCGGTTTTTGCCGGAAGCGCTCTTAAAAACAAAGGCATCCAGCTTATTTTAGACGCCGTTGTTGATTTTCTGCCGAGCCCCGTTGACCTGCCCCCCGTTCTAGGAATTAATCCCAAGACAAACAAAGAAGAAAGCCGTTCTCCATCGGACGATGAGCCTTTCGCGGCTCTGGCTTTCAAACTCCAGTCCGACCCTTTTGTGGGGCAATTGACATTTTTTCGCGTCTATTCGGGAACCGTTTCCGCCGGCTCTTATATTTACAATTCAAGCACCGGGGAAAAAGAAAGACTCGGCCGGATTGTCCGTCTGCAGGCCGACAAAAGGGAAGAGATTGAGGCGGTTTTCTCCGGAGAAATCGCCGCCGCCGTCGGGCTCAAGAATACTCGGACATCCGATACTCTTTGCGACGAATCAAGGCCGATTATTTTGGAGCAAATTACATTTCCGGAGCCCGTCGTCGCCATGCGCATTGAACCGAAAACAAAAGCCGACCAGGAGAAAATGGCTCTGGCTTTGAAGAAACTTTCCGACGAAGACCCGACTTTCAAAATTAGAACCGACCCGGAAACTTTGGAAACGATTATCGCCGGAATGGGCGAGCTCCATCTGGACATTCTGGTTGACAGGATGAAAAGAGAATTCAATGTTCTGGCCAATACCGGTAAACCACAAGTCGCCTATAAGGAAACTATCCAGGGAGAAGCGGAACACGAAGAAAAATACATCAAACAATCCGGAGGCCGCGGCCAGTACGGGCACATCAAGATAAGAGTCAAACCCATGGATCTCCAAATAGACGAAGCGGACCTTCCAAAAAATACAAAAAGAGCCGGCGGACTTGAATTTGTCAACAGCATTAAAGGGGGAGTTATTCCCCAGGAATATATTCCGGCCGTGGAAAAAGGAATACGGGAAGGCATGTCCAGAGGAGTTGTCTCGGGATTTCCGATGGTTGATGTCAGCGTAACCTTGTTTGACGGAAGTTATCACGAGGTTGATTCGTCCGAAATGGCCTTCAAGATTGCCGGCTCAAAGGCTTTTCAGGAAGCGGCCAGAAAGGCTCGGCCGGTTATTCTTGAACCGATAATGAAAATTGAAGTCGTCGCTCCGGAAGAATTCTTCGGCGATGTTTCCGGTTCTCTAAACGCAAAAAGAGGGCAGATAGAAGGAATGGAAGACAGGTACGGACTGAAAGTTATCAAAGCCAAAGTCCCTTTAAGCGAAATGTTTGGCTATACCACGGAACTCCGTTCCATGACGGCCGGCCGCGGAACTTCAACGATGGAATTTGACAGTTATGCCGTCGTTCCTCCCAATGTCGCGGAAAAAATCGTTGAATCCAGAAAATAGGCTTTTTGCCTTTCGGGAGCGTTTTGGCGGTTGAACCGCCAAAACGCTCCCGAAGAGCCTTTCGTATTATAAGCCCTAATTTTGGGTTTTTTGGGCTTGTTTCGCTTTATCCACATTATTTTTATAAGTGGGAAGCGGAAATTGTATACTTAAAAGAGTTTAGGGGCTGACTGTTCCGAACCCGCCCGAGGGGAGCGCCTCCCGGTCCCTCGGGCGGGAGAGGAGGTGATCCGGCCAAACGGAGGCATCAACTTTCTTTCGTATCGTTCTTCATCACGGCTCCGCGTCTCGCGGAGCCAAAACATTTTTTGGCGTCTTTTGCGCTTAACTTTACTTGACTCTGTTTGGGCCTTTGTATATAATCTTTGGGCTTATGAGTATTAAAAAAAATCTTAGATTGAAGCGGTAGGAACTGGCCTCGGTATGTGTGTCAGAGCCGCTTCGGAAGCGGTTTTTTTGATGCCCATTTGCGTGAACTTTGACAATTGAATCCTTCAATTCCGTCGTCAAGAAGCGGAATTGAATTTCCGCCGTTTTTTAAAACGGCGGAACAGGTATATCCGCACACTGACTTTGCCGCTGTCATGCGTGATTTCTCGGAGCATTGAAAAATGTTTCCGAAATCATGCGTTCATCAGCGTCTTTTTATGAAGTCCGTGACACCAAAAATCACGGCGGCAAAGTCAGTGTGCGGGTAAGTTGCAAACAAATTGTGGTTTTTAAACTTCCTGATGGGAAGTTTAAGGGCGTATGGTGGATGCCTTGACTCTAAAAGGCGATGAAGGACGTAGCATGGCTGCGATAAGCTTCGGCGAGGTGCCTAGCAACCGTTAATCCGAAGATCTCCGAATGAGGAAACTCCATTGAGTAAACCTTGATGATCCCGACATCGCGTCGGGAAGCGCACCCAGGGAATTGAAACATCTTAGTACCTGGAGGAAAAGAAACCAACAGACTTGTGCTGCGCACAAGCGAGTTGAAAGTCTGTGAAGTCTGTGAAGTCCCAAAGTATTTATTTACTTTTGACTTTTTCAACCTAAGGCCGATTAGCCTCTGGCAAAGACTTTTGACCTTTGACTTGCTCGCGCGAAGTACGAGTTCGGTATTCCCTTAGTAGCGGCGAGCGAAAAGGGAGGAGCCCAAACCCGCGCACTAACTTTGCCGCTGTCTGTGTGATTTCTCGGAGCATTGGAAAATGCATCCGGATTCACGCGTTTATCGGCGGGTCGTTACATTGTCCGTGACAGAACAAAATCACGGCGGCAAAGTTAGTGCGCGGGGGTTGTAAGGTAACAGCGTCCGTTTATTTATAGACGGGGAAAGTTACAAAATATTTTATTAGCCGAAGAAGCTGGAAAGCTTGGCCCCAGAGGGTGATAGCCCCGTAAGCGAAAATAAAATATCTTTTAGCTGTTATTCTTGAGTAGCCCGAGACACGAATAGCTTGGGTGAATCCGCCGGAACTAACCGGCAAGGCTAAATACTTTTAGAGATCGATAGTGAACTAGTACCGTGAGGGAAAGGTGAAAAGAACCCCGGAGAGGGGAGTGAAATAGACCTGAAACCATATGCCTACAAGGAGTGGGAGTCCCGTTACAATTTTGCATCGGAATATTTATGCGAAGCACGTGTGGAGCTTCGCTCGTGAGGGGATGTCCGCCTATTCGGCAGACGCTCCGCGCGAAGTTATTCGGGGGCAAAATTGTAACGGGATGACCGCGTGCCTATTGAAGAATGAGCCAACGAGTTGATGTTTACTGCCTGCCCTCGCGCCAATTTTGCCATTGTGTTTTGTTTCGTCTCTGGAATTCATAGAAAATTTATTTGTCTATGGGTATCCAAATGAAGCAGCAAAATCAAATAAAACACAATGCAACGATGGCAAAATTGGCGCGAGGGCTTGCCAAAGCGGATTACCCGCCGAGGCTTAGGGAAACCAAGTGTTAATAGCGCGCATTGCCCGCCGTAGCTTTATGCGAAGGCGGGAAACGGTAGTATGCATCAGACCCGAAGCCAAGTGAGCTTGCCATGAGCAGGGTGAACGCCTCCGAAAGGAGGCGGGAGGCCCGCACCGGTTGGTCGTGCAATTCCATCGGATGACTTGTGGTAAGAAGTGAAAAGCTAATCGAACTTGGCAATAGCTGGTTCTCTCCGAAATAGCTTTTGGGTTAGCGCAGGATGTACCTTCCGGGGGTAGAGCACTGGAAGAAATGAATAGGGGGAAACCTCGTCATTTCTATCAAACTCCGAATACCGGAAGTAAACCCGCACACTAACTTTGCCGCTGTTTCGCGTGATTTTTCGGAGCATTGAAAAATGTTTCCGAAATCATGCGTTCATCAGCGTCTTTTTATGAAGTTCGTGACACCAAAAAATCACGGCGGCAAAGTTAGTGTGCGGGTAAATTGTCTTGTAGTTAGACCGTGAGGGCAAAGCTTCACTGGTCAAAAGGGAAACAGCCCAGATCTCCATCTAAGGTCCCTAAATTTACACTAAGTGCGCTTAAGGAGGTGAAATTTCTTTGACAGTGAGGAGGTTGGCTTAGAAGCAGCCATCCTTTAAAGAAAGCGTAACAGCTCACTCACTCAGAGAATTTGCGCCGCAGATAATCGGGGCTAAGTGTAGTACCGAAGGTGAGGGTCGCACACTTACTTTGCCATTGTGTTTTTGTTGCATTGTAAAACATATAATCAGAAATTATTTTTTCTTTTTATATAAAATTACTTTGTAATAAAAATTAAAACACAATGCAACGATGGCAAAGTAAGTGTGCGGCGGTAGGAGAGTATTCCTCTCTGCATTGAAGCTCGCGGGGCGACCCCGAGTGGAGCGTGGGGAAGTAAAAATGTTGGCACAAGTAACCGCAATGCGGGTGAGATTCCCGCACGCCGAAAGACTAAGGTTTCCTTGGCAATGTTAATCAGCCAAGGGTTAGTCGGGCCTAAGGAGATGGGGAAACCCGTATCCGATGGACAAACGGTTAATATTCCGTTACTTCTTGTAAATGTGATGGGGGGACGAAGGGCAGTATGTCCGGCGTATTATTGGATTTATGTTCATTGCATAGGGATGGGTCTTCAGGAAAATCCGGGACCTGGCTTAAATGCCGTCATCCGAGTGCCGTGAAAATTTCCCGCCTCGGCGGGGAAAATCGGACAAAGCGCGCTTCCTAGAAAAGCCTCTAAACTTAGTTTATAAGAATCCGTACCTAAAACCGACACAGGTAGTCAGGGCGAGTAGCCCAAGGCGAACGAGTGAGTCTTCCTCAAGGAACTCGGCAAAAAAGCGACCGTAAGTTAGCAATAAGGTCTGCCTACCCGCGCCTCGCGCGGGAGGCCGCAGCGAAAGTATCCCTGGCGACTGTTTATTTAAAACACAGCTCCCTGCGAACTCGCAAGAGGATGTATAGGGGGTGACGCCTGACCAATGCCCGAAGGTCAAGTACGGAGGGTGCCCGGCACCATCTTCACAAGCTTTGCTTGTGAGAATGGCGCCGGGCGCTGGATCGTATAAGCCCGGGTGAATGTCGGCGATAACTATAATCGTCCTAAGGTCGAGTATCTTTCGAAAGAAGGATGCTCGAGGACTGGGACGATTTAGTGGGAAATAAACGGCACAGATTTAGACGCCAAAAAGCTGCCTCTCTATGCAGTAATGCATATGTAGGTCCTAAAAAATACACAACCATATGCTGGGAACTCATATTTTTATGGCGTAATTTGACCATAAATAATTATGAGCAATCAGCAGGAAAGACTAGAAATCACATTGTGGATTGTTGGAAAATATCCTGAAGAAAAATAATTGACATGTATCGCAAAAATCTCCGAAATGATGAATCAAAAAAACATCCCGATTTCTAGAATCCTCAGAGGCCACGCGTTGTGCCCAAGCTCTATCTAAAGATAGAGCTTGGTGAAGATATGGTCCAAGGCCTAAGGAAGCCTGGAGCGAAATTCCTTGTCTGGTAGTTGAACTGCCAGTGCGGATAGTGATATCCGTATCAAATCCAGCTCATAACGGTGAAGCCTAAGTCCTATTTATTAGGTTAAGGTAATACCGTGGGAACCCAGCGCCTTTTACTATATTTACAGCAATGGAAGAAGTAAAAGGTGCTTCCAAGGTAGATTCTTTTGATGGGTATATTCCTATCAAAAGGCGCTGGGCCCGTATCGACTTTAGTCCCCAACAGCTATTGGTGACTAGGATGGGTTTTTGTATGATATTTACAAATATGACAGAAGCTCATAACACGCTGGCTCTGAAGAATAGAAACATTGAAGAATATATTTCCGGTTTTGTTGATGGCGAAGGATGCTTCTTGGTATCTTTTACCAAACGTCCGCGTTTTGCCGCGGGCTGGGAAACAAAACCAAGCTTTTCTGTAAGTCAAAATACTGATCGCGCCCAACAAATTCTTGTCATCCAAAAATATTTTGGTTGCGGGTTTGTGCGTGACGGCAAAACCGATAACACTATAAAGTACGAAGTGCGTCGGCTTGATGATTTACTGGAAAAAGTGTTGCCGCATTTTGAAAAATATCCGTTGCTTTCAGCAAAACAACGGGACATTGATTCATTTAAGAAAATCTGTGTTCTGATGAAAAAAGATGAACATAAGACTTTAAGCGGTTTGAGCGGGATTCTTCCAATTGCTTTTAACATGAATGCAAGTGGAAAAAGAAAATATTCGCAGAAAGATATTCTTAATTTCTCTAAACTTCAGATGAAGGTATAGTCAGTACCATTGGAAACAATGGAGGTCTGTAGAAATCAGCATATATCTCTACACTAAAAAGACATATGAAGTTCAGACGTGCACGAATGGCGTAACGACTGGGGAACTGTCTCGAGGAAGAGCTCGGTGAAAATGCAATGCCGGTGAAGACGCCGGCTACCTGCAGCTAGACGAAAAGACCCCGGGAGCTTTACTATAGCTTGATATTGATTCTATTTTTTGGATGCGTAGCATAGGTGGGAGACTTTGAAGCGCCGTTTTAGGACAGCGTGGAGTCGCCAGTGAAATACCACTCTTTCAAAGGGTAGTCTCTAACCAATTCGGCAAAAACGAATCGGGACAGTATCTGGCGGGTAGTTTGAGTGGGGCGCTCTCCTTAACTTTGCGCCCTCGCACACCCATAAAATAAGTGCGGAATATATAGGCTTTGCCTATATTTCGTCTTCGCTCGGACAAAATAAAAATCCAAATTTTTGTTTTGCTCCTCGCTAGTCGAAATAAAAAGGGGGACTCTTAATGGAAACATTAAGATGAACATTTAGCTATATGCTGGAACCTCTGTGCCTTTAATGGCTGAAGTATCATATGCTACCCGACATCAAGTGGGTAAAAATGTATGTGTGCAGACAATCAGCAGGGAAGTCGTAATTGACCCCCCAGAGACTACACGCTGAACACCTGTAAAATGGCGAAGATATAGTCCGATCTTTGTGGCGACACAAAGTTGCTCTTTATGATGGATGAAGAGCAAAGCCCAAAAAATAAGAAAAAAAGAAATTTAGTTTGGATTCTGCGTTAGATAAGCAGAAAACTAAATTTCTAAGAATTTATATTCCAAATAAATCGGTAAAAGAATTTAGAGAAATTGTTTCTCCATACATTTTGCTTTCAGTGGAATATAAGTTGGGTAACATTAAGCCTAAAAAGTAACGGAGGAGCCTATTAAGGTCGGCTTGGCGCGAATGGAAACCGTGCCTAAAGTGTAATGGCAAAAGCCGGCTTAACTGCGAGGGGTACATCCCGAGCAGGTGCGAAAGCAGAGCATAGTGATCCGATGGTTCGCTTTAGATGCGGCCAAAGCTCAACGGATAAAAGCTACCCCGGGGATAACAGGCTGGTTGCGCCTAAGCGTCCAGAGCGACGGCGCAGTTCGGCACCTCGATAAACAAGCCGAATGTCGAGGATAAATCAGCTCATAACGGAGAAAGCCATGTATGGCTCGCGAATAATTTGGTATAATTATCAACATACATGGTCAACACCGTGGGAACCGAGCCCTTTCTGCTAACATACAGCGATGGCGATAAACCGGAAAAAGCTCGGCCCGTAACGACTGGATTCCGCCCGTAGGCGGATGAAGATAGAGATAAGTTTTTTCAAGTCTCTATAACACGCTGGTATTTTGAATGGCAATTCAAAATAAAGGTATAGTCTACCCCCTTAGTAATAAGGGAATTAAAAAGTGGTCGGCTCGACTTATCCTGGAGGTGGAGAAGCTTCCAAGGGTTTGGCTGTTCGCCAATTAAAAAGTCACGCGAGCTGGGTTAAAACCGTCAATCATTTTAACCCTGTAAGAACAACAATACGGCGGCTTTCCTGCGTAAGCAGGATCGAATAAGCTGACTCATATCGGTGAAGCCCTAACACGCTGTTGCGATGCTATATACATAGTATACCAACCTGTCGTGTGTTAGGATAATACCGAGGGAAGTTGCTTATGCAAAAAAAAATTTCATCAACAAAACGCGCATATTTGGCAGGATTTCTTGATGGTGATGGCAGTATTTATGTAAGGATGAAACCAAATCCGACTTATAAATTTGGATTTCAGTTTGCTCCTTCTATTATATTGTTTCAGAGTTCGAAAGAAAGGAAGAAATTTAGAGAACTTTGTTCACTTATTGGCGTGGGATATATACGTGAACGGAATGATGGCATACTTGAGTACACAATCAACAGGAAAGATGCCATTCTTACATTCCTAAAATTTGTAAAACCATACGCAATTCTCAAAAGGAGGCAAATACTCCTTATGGAAAAAATCCTTGGCAAGAAAGAATCGGTGAAAAATAAAAAAGATTTTTACCAATTAGCGCTACTTGTTGACGCCTTTCGTGATTTGAATTATTCAAAAAAACGAAAAAAGCATAAGTTAACCCCGTAGAGACTGACCCCTTTCCCGCCGAAGAGCGGGATATAAGCGGGGAGAGTATTCATCAATTATATGGATACTAAGACGTCGGCCGCCACTTCATTTTTTTGGAGTGGATGATGGTATAGTCCAATCTTACAGTAATGTAAGGGAATATTGCGTGAGACAGGTTGGTCTCCTATCTGCTGCAGGCGTTGATTCTTGAGAAGATTTGTCCCTAGTAAAGAAATTGCTACTTCGTGGAGAGATCCACGATGACAATGTGGCTTATAACGGTGAAGTCTAAATTATCCCTTGTCCGATGAGTGTTGTGTACTTGCGGTCCTTGTATACAAACTTGCTTGAGGACCGGAAAAATGACATGATAATACCGTGGGAACCGAGCCCTTTCTGCTAACATACAGCGATGGCGGTGGCAGAAGGCGGCTTCTAAGGCATTCTTTCCAGTTTAAAGAAAATAAACCGGAAAAAGCTCGGCCCGTAACGACTTACTCATTTTTAATGAGTAGACTTAGGAAAAGTGTAATCATTTCAAAGAAAATGAATGCTTTCTTAGGTAATACGCCACCATCCTAATTCTAATCACTTTGTGGTCGAATGGATGAAGATATAGTCTGCGCTCCTAGAAATAGGGGAATACGCGACGAGAGGACCGGGATGAACTGACCTCTGGTCTACCTGCTGTCTCGCCCGAGGCACCGCAGGGTAGCTAAGTCGGGAATGGATAACCTCTGAAAGCATCTAAGAGGGAAGCCAGCTTCAAGATTAGGAATCGTTTGAGACTCCTGGAAGATGACCAGGTTGATAGGCTTCAGGTGTAGGCGCCGAGAGGCGTAGAGCCGAGAAGTACTAATTCGTCGATTCCATCAGGAAGATTTAAAAATCGCAATTTGTTTGCAACCGCTATTCTTGTTCAAAACCGCACGCTGTATTTTCATTTTCCATTGGAAATAATTTGAACCTTTTATGTTGGTGATTTGACGCCGGGGATATACCCGATCCCATTCCGAACTCGGAAGTTAAGTCCGGTAGTGCCGATGATAGTCCGCAAGGGCGAAAGTAGGCAGTCGCCAACATAAAGGGTTTTAAATTTTTACTCGCGCACTAATTTTGCCGCAGCTCCCCTTATTCTCCATTCTCCTTTTTCCCTTTACCTCCTATAATGTCAAAGGCTCGGCTTTTGACATTTTTCAATAAGGTCAAAGGCCGAGCCTTTGACATTTCAGAGTCCTTCAATAAGGTCAAAGGCCGAGCCTTTGACATTTCAGAGTCCTTGGCTTCAGTATTTGGGATTTGCGGTGGAGACGACGAAAACCGGCATTTCGTTGAAGCCGATGAGGGCACTTCGCAAAACAGCGACAAATTTAGTGTGCGGGGTGAACCCGAATACTAATTTTGATATGATTTAGTCATGTGGGCTCTGCGAAAAAGATTGATTTACATCCTCGGTTTTTTAGCCGTTCTGGCCGTCTTGTTCGCTTTGCCGATTTATCGCTCTCTAAACAAGGCTCCGACATGCTTCGATGAAAAACAGAATGGCGCCGAGTTGGGCATAGACTGCGGCGGAGCCTGTGAAAAAATTTGCCAATCAGAGCTCGATGAGCCGATTATTTTGTGGTCAAGAAGCGTTCCGGTCAGGGACGGCCTTTATAATTTCCTGGCCATGATTGAAAATCCAAATGTTGGCGCGGGCGCCCTTGATGTTCCTTATGTTTTCAAACTTTTTGATGATGAAAATATTCTTATCTATGAAAGGAAAGGCCGCGTGGACATCTCGCCGCAAGCCAGATTTCCCATTTTTGAGGGCGGTATCGTTACCGCCCAAAGAAAGCCGGCCAGAACATTTTTTGAATTTATCGGTCCCATCACTTGGCTTGGAAAGACAAAATCAGCATCCGACCTCATTGTCAAATCAAAAGAATTGATTGAAAATGGGGCGCCTCGGGCGGAAGCGGTCATCTTAAACAGGGGCTCCGTCTCTCTTCGGAATATAGAAGCCTTCGTCATCGTCTATGACGATAACGGCAATGCCATAGCCGGATCAAAAACTTTCATTGAATCTGTTGCGCCGGACGAAGAGCGGGAAATCACTTTCACCTGGCCGGAACCTTTTCAAGGCCAAGCTCGGCGAGTTGAGATAATTTTGAAACCGAGCGCAAGATGAGCCTGTTTAAAGAGAAGAAGCCTAATATGGATTGGGCCATGTTTTTAAGCATTATCCCGCTCCTCGGAGCCGGTCTCGTGACCATGCATTCTTTTCTCTCCACCGAAGGCGTTTTCGGAAATGTTTTCTTTGAGAGACAAATTGTCTGGATTTTTATCGGTCTTTTGGTTTTCTGGGGGGCAAGCTTGATTGATTGGCGTTTTTTAAGAAAGACATGGGTTTCCGTCTTCCTTTTTCTGATTTCAACGGCTCTGCTTCTTGCCCTGCTTCTTTTTGGGGAGGTCGCCAAGGGCGCCGCAAGCTGGTTTGACTTCGGAGGTTTTTCCTTTCAACCGTCGGACCCTATAAAAATTTTTTTAATCATTATTCTGGCGAAATATTTTTCCAGAAGGCATGTTGAAATCGCAAACTTCAGACATATTCTTGTTTCCGGCTTCTATGCCGGAGTAATTTTTCTTTTGGTTTTTCTCCAACCCGATTTCGGTTCGGCCATTATTATCTTTATGATATGGTTTGGCATGGTTCTTGTCTCCGGTTTGTCAAAAAAACATTTTCTTCTCGTTCTTCTTTCGGCCATTCTTGTCTTTGGCCTCTTGTGGAGCTTTATTTTGGCGCCTTATCAAAAGACCAGAATCTTAACTTTTTTGAATCCCTTGACCGACGCGGGCGGGGCGGGATACAATGCTTTGCAATCCACCATTGCCGTCGGCTCCGGCGGAGTTATCGGAAAAGGAGTCGGTTATGGCACTCAATCGCGTCTGGAGTTTTTGCCGGAATACGAGACGGATTTTATTTTTGCCGCATATTCGGAAGAATGGGGTTTTGTCGGAGTGATGATGCTTTTTTTCCTCTTCGAAATTTTGTTCCGGAGGATATTGCTAAATTCAATGCGTGGAGCCGGCAATTTTGAAATCTTATTCGGTTTGGGAGTGGCCATATATTTTATGAGCCACTTTGTCATTCATGTCGGCATGAATATCGGCCTTTTGCCCGTCACCGGGACGACCATTCCGTTTTTGTCCTATGGCGGTTCGCATCTCTTGACGGAGTTTTTGGCTCTGGGCATTTTAATGGGGATGAGAAGATACGGCAAAGCCTATCATAAAGATGATACTAAAAATGAATTTCTGGGATTGGAAAAAACTATTCCGCGGCCCGAAGCGGCGAGGCCTCTTCCCGACGGAATCCGGAGCTTGTCTTAGAGATAAAGAGAAAGGGTCTTTTCTTCCATTTTTTGAAAGGGAAATTTTTTTCTGACAGTTTCTCTTAAATGAGCCCCCAGTTGAGCCATTTTTTTTCTATTTTTCAGTAAGTCTTGAATTTCGCCCGCGATTTTTTCCGGGTCTTTTGCTTCCGTCAAAACTCCGTTTTTTTCATTAATGATGTCAACAATGCCGGGAATTTTGCTTGCGATGACGGGAAGTTCGGAAAGGCCGGCCTCCAGGATGGTGTAAGGCAGACCTTCTTTGATTGAGGTTAGAATAAAAATATCAAAAGCTTTCAACAAAGAAGACGCATTCTCCACGGAGCCCATTAAAAAAACATCTTTCTCTAAAAACAATTTTTTTATCAGTTCCTCCAAATTATTTCTCTCTTCTCCTTCGCCGATAACAAAAACTGCCGGCTTTTTTTCAAGTCTTGCCACAGCCCCAATCAAATATTCCAAGCCTTTGTTTTTATGCAGTTCCGCGATTGTTACGAGCCACGGTTTTTCCGCGGACACTCCCGTTATCTTTGAGAGAAATTTTCTTGAGGATTCTCTGTCTTTGAAATCAATTTTTTTTATGCCGTTATAAATAAGACAGAACTTGTTTTTGACAAAAGGCCATTTAACGGCTTCTTCCAGATTCTGCTTTGAGATGACTATGGTTTTTGTTGAAAGAAAAGCGGAGAGCCAGCTTAGGAATCTTATTATTTTATTGTTGAAACGCGCTTCGTTGAAAGCCCAGCCGTGGACCGTGAAAATTATCTTCAGATTGCGGTTTAGGGCAAAAAGTTGGTAGACTCTAGCCGCAAAAGCGCCGAGCCCCGAAGCTTTGGAACTGTTTAAGTGAATGATGTCGGGCTTCTCTTTCAAAAAGAGCTTTAGAAGTCCGGATAAAACCAAAAGCTCGGAAAAAATTTTTATATCCCGCTCCATTCGGTTTATTTTTTGCGTTCGAATTCCGAAATTTTCCAGCCTCTTGTTTAGGGCGCCGATTTTTCCGCTTGCCACCAAAACATCAAAATTATCGGGGGAAAGGGAAGTGGCCAGGTCAAAAACATATTTTTGCGCTCCACCGACGACAGTCTTGGTAACGATATATATTATTTTTTTTCGTTTTGAAGGCATTGTTTTTTGGAACTCTTTTCGGCTTGATTTTGTTCCATTAACTGTGGCCGGGGCTTAGGTTCTAAGTTGAGACCGTAATATACTTTAATTTATAACTAAAATTGTTTGTAACTTGGATTTTAACTTCGCTCCTCTTCCATAGTTGACTATAATAGCACAATATTGTTTAATAATGAAAATTGTTTTTATGGCCGGAAATAATGAAGCCTAGCGTTTTTTTGAAATGAATATCAAAAACAATAAAGAACCGCTGATTCTTTTTTTGGGAGACCTCTTTTTTTTGTATGTGGCCTTATTTCTGATGCTTATCTTTAGCTATTCCGGTCTTCCGAGCGGGCAACTTTTGTCCCAGCACATCGGAGCCTTTACTTTTATTTTTATAATATGGCTCCTTGTTTTTTTTGTAGCCGGTCTCTACGAAAAACACACTCTGCTTTTTAAAAACAAGCTTCCCAACACCATTTTGAACGCCCAGCTTACTAACATCGCCATTGCCATTCTTTTTTTCTATCTGCTTCCGGTCTTCGGCATTACGCCAAAGACAAATCTTTTCATTTATCTGATTCTGTCTTTCGCTCTGATGCTGTCGTGGAGGATTTACGGATATCCCGCCATCGGCTTCGGGAAAAAAGAGAAGGCTCTCATTATCGGCGGCGGAAAAGAAACGAAAGAGCTGGTTTATGAAGTCAATAACAATTCCCGATATAATTTTTTCTTTGTCTCAACCGTTGATTTGAGCAAGAAAAAAGAGGCTCTGAACATTTTTGAACAAATCAAGCAAAACGACATTAAGTTTGTCGTGGCCGATTTTGAGAGCGGTCAAATTTCGTTTTTACTGCCCAAGCTCTATAAACTTATTTATTCAAAGGTGGAATTTTTTGACAAACACAAGGTTTATGAAGAAATCTTTGATAAGATTCCGCTTTCGCTTCTCGGTTATAATTGGTTTTTGGAAAACATTTCTCTCTCCCCCAAACCGGCCTTTGATTTTTTCAAAAGAATTTTGGATATTTTTGTCGCTCTCTTTTTGGGGGTTGCTACCATCCTCCTTTTCCCTTTGGTCGTCTTGGCTGTTAAATTTGAAAGCCCGGGCAGAGCTTTTATCGTTCAAAAACGAGTCGGACAAAACAGCAAATTTTTCAAGGTTTATAAATTCCGGACGATGGAAAGAAACGACTCGGGAGAAAGCGTCAAAAAGACGAAAGAAAAAAACAAAGTCACAAAAGTCGGAGCTTTTCTTCGAAAGACGAGAATTGACGAACTGCCCCAGCTTTACAATGTTTTGAAAGGAGATTTGTCTTTGATAGGGCCGAGGCCGGAGCTTCCGAGTTTGGCCGATGTTTATACCAGAGAACTTCCTTATTATAATGTCAGACATCTGGTCAAGCCCGGACTTTCCGGCTGGGCCCAGCTTTGCCAGGAAGCCCCGCCAAAGTTTGAAACTCGGAAGGACGACACCAAAACGAAACTTTCCTATGACCTCTATTACATCAAGAATCGTTCAATAATGCTTGAACTGAAGATTGCTCTTCGGACCATCAAAACCCTTCTTTCCAGAAGCGGAGTTTAGCTTGAAACCCCGCTCTTTTTCCGTTTTTCTATCCGCCATGCGGCCGTTTGAATGGAGACATACCATAATTTGGTCGGATAATAATATCACCTTCTCCGCAAGGCCGCTCTGATGAGTAAATTCCAATCCCTAAATAGCAGTGAACAAAGTATACCGTGGCGGCAGTTATTTGTTAAATGAACCGAATAATTTCCGCCGCGCTTTCTGCATTGCTTCGGTTGCGGCGAGGCGACTTTTCGTTGCGGCTTTTTCCTTAAGCGACGCAATAAGTTATTGAGGTTAAACCTCAATATTGAGGTTTAACCTCAATCTTTCTTTGGCTCTTTTTTCCGTTGGAATAGACTTGATGTGGCCATCAAGCTCTTTTTGATATACCATAATTTCCAAATGAAGCAGATTAGAATTGCCGGAATTTTTATCATACTTGTCGGGATTTCTTTGGGTTATTTGGCTCTTTCTAAGGCCTCCTTTAAGCTTGGTTTGGATTTATCGGGCGGGACGGAACTTATTTACAAAGCCGATACCGCCGAGGCGCAGAGGGGAGAAATAAAAGAGCTGATGGCTTCTCTGCGCGAAGTTATTGAAAAAAGGGTTAATCTTTTCGGCGTTGGAGAACCGTCCGTTCAAGTTGAAGAAGGGGGGCTTGTCGGAGATATTAATGACCAAAGGCTTATCGTCGGGCTTCCGGGAATAAGCGATGTCGGCGAGGCTATCAAACTTATCGGCCAGACGCCGCTTTTGGAATTTCGCCTGTTTGACGAACAGAGTCTGGTCGAAAACACGGCGACCGAAGAAGTGTCGCCGGAGTCCCTCCTTTCAACCGGTCTTTCCGGGAGGCAGGTCAAAAGGGCCACGCTCCAGTTCAACTCCGGGGCCGGACATTCGGGGGTGGGCCTCTCTGAACCCGTTGTCGGTCTGGAGTTTAACGACGAAGGCTCTCTTCTGTTTGAACGAATTACGGAAGACAACATCGGCCGTCCTTTGGCTATTCTTTTGGACGGGACGGTTATCTCGGCGCCGATTATCAATACAAAAATAAGCGGCGGTTCGGCCGTCATTACCGGAAACTTCACTCCGGAAGAAGCCCGGACATTGGTTCGCGACCTGAACTTTGGAGCTTTGCCTCTTCCGATTGAGCTTGTCAGCACGGAAAGCGTCGGCCCTTCTTTGGGGCGCGAGACAACCGAAGCCGGCGTCAAGGCCGGAATCTACGGAGTTCTTTTGGTTTTTCTTTTTATGGCTCTGTGGTACAGAGTCCCGGGTCTTTTGTCCGTCATCTCTCTTCTTATTTACATAGCTCTGATGCTTTTGCTCTTTAAACTGATTCCCGTTACTCTAACCGCCGCGGGCATCGCCGGTTTCATTCTCTCAATCGGCATGGCCGTTGACGCCAATGTTCTCATTTTTGAAAGAGTCAAGGAAGAATTGCAAGAAGGCACGCCCGATATGAGGGAGGCCGTCAAAAACGGCTTTTCGCGAGCATGGCTTTCAATCAGGGATTCAAATATCTCCAGCATTATTACCGCTATTATTCTCTTTTGGTTTGGGACATCCGTGGTCAAGGGTTTTGCTTTGACATTCGGTCTCGGTGTTTTGGTCAGCATGCTTTCGGCTATTTCAATTTCCCGGATACTCTATTTGGCCGTTTCGCCGGAGAAGCCCAACAAATTCTTTGGTCTCGGATTAAAAAATTAATGACAAATCATAACTAAATTCAATATGTTTATCATAAGAAATAAAAAATTTTTTTTCGTCCTTTCCGGTTTTCTTATCGCTCTTTCTCTTCTTCTGATTTTTACCAAAGGGCTGTCTTTTGGCATAGATTTTACGGGAGGCTCTATTTTAGAAGTTGAGTATGAAGGAAAGAGGCCGGAAATCATCTCCGTCAAAGAAAAGCTTGACGCTCTGGCTCTCGGGGCCTACCGGCTTCAGCCCTTGGGGGAAAAAAGTTTTATTCTAAGAACAAGAGAGCTTAATCAGACGGAGAAAGAAACAGCTCTGAAAATATTTTCCGCGGTGGGTCCGGAAGGGCGGGTCGCGGAAAAAAGGTTTAACACGGTCGGCCCCGTTATCGGGGAAGAACTCAAACAAAAGGCCTTTGTCGCCATCCTGATTGTGGTTACGGCCATTATTCTCTTTATCGCATTTTCATTCAGGAAAGTTTCAAAGCCGGTTTCAAGCTGGAAATACGGACTGGTCGCCATTGTCGCTCTCGTTCACGACATCGTCATTCCCACGGGCTTTTTTGTCTTGCTTCATATTCTTTCCGGCGTTGAAATAGACATTCTTTTCGTTACGGCGCTTTTGGCCATCCTGGGTTTTTCGGTCAATGACACCATCGTTGTCTTTGACAGAATTCGGGAAAATCTGAACTCTAACCAAGAAAGAAAAATAGAAGAGGATTTTGAGAAGACGGTCGGGCGGAGCTTAAGCCAAACTTTTTCCCGCTCGGTCAACACTTCCCTGACCACGCTTCTTGTTTTACTCTCACTGTTTTTTTTGGGAGGAACGGCCACAAGATATTTCGCTCTGGCCCTTGTTATCGGCGTTATCTTCGGTACCTACTCCAGTATTTTTTTGGCCTCTCCGTTATTGGTTTGGCTTGCTCCCACACCTGTCTCAGAGAAATAAATTTTCATACTGATTTTATAGGTAGAGAGACGCTCTTTTTGGTTATTTTCTAAATATATTATAGACAGGTGTGAGCTCCGACGCGTGTCGGAGCGGGGGCTGGCTTCAGAAAACAAAAAAAATCTCTAACCGCAAGAATCTCGGAGATTGATCGCATTTCAGCCGATTGCCTTGAAAGACATTCCGCCGCCGCGCCGGGCTTGGTTCGGGTTATAAAAAACTCCGTTTTTATTGGCTTGGCCACCGCGCCGAGGGGGAAGAAATTTTTGCCGTCGGAGTAAAAATATTTCGTTTCCGAAAGGCAATCGGCTGAAATTCCCAAATCAAGAGTCTAAAAATAACGCTCTTAATTTTTAAATTATTGAGGTTAAACCTCAATAACCTCAATAATTCACGATAAGTTATTGAGGTTAAACCTCAATATTTCACGCGCGTCCTCTGGGCGCCTAGGACACGGGCACTTGCACTTGGAACCTGGGTCCGACCGCTTGCGGTCGGCCTGTTTAGTTACCCTTCAAGGGTGACACTGT
>PCTS01000041.1 GCA_002771565.1 Candidatus Campbellbacteria bacterium CG22_combo_CG10-13_8_21_14_all_43_18 | reverse complement strand
AATGCGTTTAAGTGTGGGGTGGATTCGAGCACAAAACGGGCATTCCAAGTCGCTGAATTCCACAATGGTGATAGGCGCATCAGGATTCCCCTGCACATGATCGGTTTCGTCCGGTATTCTAAACTCGCCTGCCTGCGCCGGCTGGCCACTTGGCTGACCGACCTTGCCCTTGGTGTCTCTCGTAGGATTTGAAGCAATGTCGCCACCGCCTCCCGTCCAGAAAACAGCTCCGGCAATTAAGAGTCCCGCGACAACAATTGCGATTGGTACTCCGTATCTGTTTTGCATTTGCGTGTTTGTTTTCATAAGGATATTTTTGTTAAAAGCCATTGTGACCTGTTTGGATACCACGCACATTTTCTGGTCCACGATTGTCATACCTTTTAATAAAATCTTTAATACGCCCCTTATCTATGACTCCATTTTCAATGTCAAATGTATCAACTCGACCCCACGAAATGAGAGAGATGTCTCCGTCATTTTCCGCACGTGGTGACACAACCACATATTGTCCCGCAAATGATTCAAGTGCATCTTTTGCCACATCACTGATGTCAGGGCGATACGCAATCCAAATGTCGCCGTGCTCTAGATTGTGAATAACACGCTCATCAAGTAACGGCTCGTTATAGAATCCGCCACGAGCTGGTGAGGTGTAATGCCAGCCCGAAGATGGCGGATTGGAATTATATTCAGGATGCACTGCACCATTAGCAATATGGTCACGCCCTTGTATTTCATAGCGAGTGCTAAAATCTTCTCCGTCAGGGCCCGCTGTTTGAGCAAGAAGGAAAATGCCATATCCGATAACAACAAGAGCGAGAATCCAAAGGCCGTATCGTACAAGCGATTTATGTGTTTTCGTAAGGGTATCCTGTCGCCGTTCTTTTTCGCGAGTCTGTTCTCGTTCCCGCTTCTTAAGTTCGTAGTTATTTTTTGGTTCTTCTTCCATAATTTATACAAAATTAAATTTCAAGTAGTAATTTTATTTTCCCTTCATCAAACCCAATGATCATCTCGCCATCGACAAAAATTACCGGCACGCCCATCTGACCGCTCTTTTGAACCATCTCAGCTCGCTTTTCCACATCAATCGAAACATCATAGTTGGTAAATTGAACATTATTTACCTTGAAAAATTCTTTTGCCACGTGACAAAAGTGACATGTCGGTGTTGAGTAAATTGTTACGTTTTTCATATTTTTTATTTATTAATAATTACTTGAATAATTCCGTCTCCGGCTAAAGTAATTCATTGCTCGCCCAACCGAGCTATTTAAATAGCTCGGTTTTGGGATGAACCGCCAGCCACGAGAACCAAAAGACTGGAATTGAGGCGAGTGGCTCTCCATTGGCTGTGAAACGAATCTCGCCTAAATCAGTTTTTGTGACAACAATACTCATACCTCCAAACGTGTCAGTTATCGTTCCTGCTTGTGGTGAGCTTGTCGAACCCGAAAGGGCACCATCGTGATATGCCTTATATTGTCCGCCGATTTCGATGCCATGCACCAGAGCTTTCGGGTGCAGACGAGTATCGGTGAATGTCGCACCAAACGAAACCGATTCACTGGTATAATAATCGCCATACGGATCACGACCGTAACTTCGCACAGCACCTGTATCTTGCGACAGTATTTTAGTATTAGGGTGCGCTCGCTTCCAGTCGCCAAAGCGAACAATATCCGATCGTACAATAGTTAGCTTTTCCCCGGTATTTACACCAAGAACAGCTTCGCCGAGCACTTGAGACCACAGGGACTCATTATCTTCACTCTCTGACCGGTTATACATCAAGAGATTCGACTGCCAGAGTCTGCCTGACACGCCGAACTCTTGCACCTCGCCGTCAACCCTCCGATCAAAAACGATTCCTGTTGCGCAAAGCGGACAATAAGTTACTAAGACCGGCTCGTGAGCGACCTTGTCGTTAACTATTTCATGCCAGACAAGAATGCGGTATGGATAGAATCGGCTTTCTCCGTTTATAGTTAAACCAAGTCCCGGGTCGCTGTCATTAAGAAAAGTGGCTTCACTTGCCAAAATGAACTTCGGAGCATCTATGGAAGGAATACCGTCTTTGCTGAGACCACCAGATAATATTTCACTAAGCGGAATAGAGTGCTTAACTCCATCTGTAACCAAAATCTCTCTCTGTGTTTGCACAATTTGTTTTATACCTGTAGAAGCATCGAAAGCCGTCTTAACAGAAGATTCTTTGTTTTCATTACCCTGCAATACTGTTTCCCCGTTTGAAATAGGAAATGACGACCGGCTTTGAAAATACCAAAAAGCACCGACACCAACGAGAATGAAAATTAAGATAGTAATTTTAATCTGTGTATTCATCTTTTTTGATTACATATTTTATGATATCCAAGTTGCAACTTTTATTTTTCTTGCACCACTCTTCACATCTCTTAGCAGTTGCCTCATCGTAATATTTCATCTTGCACTCACTACAGGTGTAGACTATTTGATGATTTTGATTTATTGTCTTTCCCATAAAATATATTTAATTTTTAATCTCCAAAAGCTTTCGAAGTTTTAACTCGTCAAAACCCATTACCATCTCATTATCGACAAAAATGACTGGCACTCCCATCTGTCCACTTTTTTGAATCATCTCATCGCGTCTCGCAGAATCTTCCGAAACGTTATAATCAGTGAATATAATATTGTGTTCCTTGAAAAATTCTTTAGTCGCATGACAGAAGTGACAAGTTGGCGTTGAATATATGGTTACATTTTTCATATTATTTTGTTAATTTATTTTTATTACAGTAAATTTATAATTCTTTTACTCACGAGCTTTCTTTAATGCACGTGTCCACCACAAAAGCTGAGTGATCATGGTTTCTGCTTTCTCGGACTGCGAAGCAAAGAGGTCTTTAGCTTCCGCCTTGCCAAATAACACTGGGAAATATTGCTCGCCCGGAATGTGCACGGCCGCTCGGATAGGCGCCATTTGAAGTTCAACGGCATTCATGCGCAACTGCTCAATGGCGCGTGCTCCTCCAACACTGCCGTAACTCACGAAAGCAACTGGTTTATTGTTCCATTCAGGATAGACCCAATCGAGAGCGTTTTTGAGTACGCCGGATGTTCCGTGATTGTATTCGGGAGTAACCATAACAAAAGCGTCGCCTTCCTCTATTTTCTTTGTAAAACGAGCAACAGCTTCGTTTTTGTAAGGTTCTTTCTTAAACGACGGGCTCATGGGCTCGTTGAAAAAAGGCATATCGTAATCGCGCAAGTCAAGCACCTCAACTATAACTCCTTCCTGTTTCTTGATTTCCTCGGCGATCCACGCGGTGGCCTTGTCACTAAAGCGACCCTCGCGAGTACTGCCGGCAATTACTTTGATATTGAGTGGTGTATTGTTTGTCATATTATTTTACATTAAATTGATAATATCCTTGATTTTTGGATCGTCTATCTTTGGTTTATAGCACATCATCTGCCCCATCTTTTCGCCCTCGACCATCCTCGACATCTCAAGTATTCGTAAGTGCTGTGATACTGCCGATACTGAAATATCCAGAACATTGGCAAGATCGGTGACACACATTTCTCCTTGTTCAATAAGAAGTTTTATAATGAGAAAGCGATTCTTGTCCCCAAGCAGACTAAACACATCGACCAAAGAAATATTCTGTGTCTTTAGGGATTCTTTAATTTTTGATATTTGTGATAGTTTTAACATATTTAAGTATTTGCGTTAATGCTTAAATATTACTCCTATACATAACAATAGTCAAATCCACGCTTAGGTGGATAACCTCCCAATTCCCCCAAAATTGAATACAGTTCGAGACGATGTTTCTCTCCAGGTTCTTTGACAGTTTTAGCCTCCTGAAAGGAAGTAACAATTCCCAATTTTTTCTTTGGCGACAATCAGTAATTGATTCGCGAAGTTAATATCAATTAAATCTTATATGAATTTAGAAATTTACTCAACAAAAAAGAGAAAGGGTATATCACTCATGAGAATGACGCACCCGTGGTTGTTCCTCGGAACGAGGGGGACGGTTCTTATCCTGCTCAATTTTTTCTCCACAAATGGAGAGAGGTGCAATTACCCGTTTAGGAGTTCTTTCGAGAACAGTAATGGTTCAATAGCTTGGAATCACCCCAAGGATTAAACTAGTAACATATCAACACAAATCATATATAATTTAATTATGTTCTATGTTTATATCTTAAAAAGTTTAAAGGACGAGAATATCTACTTTGGCTCAACTAATGATTTACGTAACAGACTATCTGAAATAGGGGGATTGGTGTGGTTCAGATACTATCGGGAGTCATGACCATACTCAATAATTATCTTACATCCATCCGGTCCAAAATTTTGAATCCATCCATAACGGCTTCACAGAGAAAATTCTCGAGCTGGCTTTGATCATCTTTGGTTTGAGCTTTATAAAGATAAGTATAGTAGAGCTGTTTTTGTTCCTGGCGGATAATAGCGGGGGCAAAGTTTGAACTAAGTAACATTGCATTCATAAGCAAGCGACCAACACGGCCATTACCGTCTCCGAATGGGTGAATCTGTTCAAACTTACTATGCACGCCAGCAGACAAGGCAATAATATCTTTAGTTTTTGGAATTATACGAACCATAACCTCTGGGATAAGTTTTGGAACACTCATATAATTCGCTGTTGGCAAATTAACACCGGTAATTCTGACGGCGTGATTACGATAAACACCCGCATCCGGGCGAACGCCATTCATGAGAATGCTGTGGAGTTTAAGCACCAGAGCTTCGTCAACTTTTTCTTTCTTAGCAATATGATCAAATAAATAATTCAAGGCCGTCTGGTGATTTTTGGCTTCTAATTGTTCAATCAAACTTTTATTAGGTAAAGCTACGTTGTCAAAAAGAATAGCCGCAGTATCGGGTTCGGTAAGAGTACTGCCCTCAATGCTGTTGCTGTGATAGGTAAGTTTCAAAATAAACTGATCACGAATATCCGGATTAGCCAAAATTTCATTTATAACACTTTT
>PCTS01000027.1:5061-5788 GCA_002771565.1 Candidatus Campbellbacteria bacterium CG22_combo_CG10-13_8_21_14_all_43_18 | reverse complement strand
CCGAGGGCGGTATTTAATTAAGTCTAAACTTATCTCAAATTATCTCAAAGAAAAAACCGGCGGAACTTTATTCAAAGCTCTCTTTTATTTCTTTCCTTTTAGAACTTGGTCAACAATACCGTATTTTTTAGCCTCTTCGGCGTCCATAAAAAAATCTCTATCTTTATCTTTTTCTATTTTGGAAACTTTTTGTCCGGTTACCTCCGACAAAATTTTGATTAACAGTTTTTTCTGCTTCAGAATATGTTTGGCGGAAATTTCAATATCGCTGGCCTGCCCCTCGGCTCCTCCCCATGGTTGATGAATCATAACTTCGGCGTTCGGCAGAATATACCTTTTCCCTTTTTTGCCGGAGGCCAAAATAACGGAAGCCATGGAAGCGGCCATGCCCACGCAAATGGTTGAGATGTCGGGTTTGATGTGGTTCATAGTGTCAAGAATGGCCAGTCCGGCGTGGATGTATCCACCCGGAGAATTTATGTAAAGGCTGACATCTTTTTTGGGCTCCTGTTGTTCGAGAAAAAGCATCTGGGCAATAACGGTATTGGCCACATTGTCGTCAATCGGCCCGCCCAGGAAAACGATGCGGTCTTTCAAAAGCCTTGAATAGATATCGTAGGCTCTTTCGCCGAATTGTGTTTTGTCTATAACCGTTGGAATCAACATATGCTTGGGTTAAGAATTAAAATAATGAATTAAGAATTTGCACGAGTAAGTATGAGGGATT
>PCTS01000027.1:0-5032 GCA_002771565.1 Candidatus Campbellbacteria bacterium CG22_combo_CG10-13_8_21_14_all_43_18 | reverse complement strand
AAATCAAGACAAGACTAATGCCCAGACTCGACTAATTTAATTAACAAATCACTATTGTCAAAGGCCGAGCCTTTGACATAATTGACTTATGAGAAAAATAAATTTTTTACCAAATCATTATTATCACCTATACGGTCGAGGTGTAGCTAAACAGCCGATTTTTTTGGATAAAAGAGATTGGGCTAGATTTTTATTTTTGATTTTATACCTTCAATCACCTGAGAAAATAAACCACATAGGAAAGGTAGTTAAAAGATACGTAGAAAAGGGAAAATTTAATATTTCGGAAGAGACCTTAAGTAAAATTTTGCAGAATAGAGACGTAGAATTGCTAGTATTTACCCTAATGCCAAATCACTTTCACTTATTGGCAATGGAGAAAAAAGAAGGTGGTATTTCTGCCTATATGCACCGAGTACTAACGGCTTATTCAATGTATTTCAATAAAAAATATGAAAGATCCGGGCATGTTTTTCAGGGGCCATTTCAGGCAAGAGTTATTTTATCGGATGCTCAGCTGAATATAACTTCTGCTTATATTCATCGAAATCAAAGAGAAATTAAAAAATGGAAAAACAGAGAAGATAAATATCCTTGGTCAAGTTTTATTGATTATTCTAAAGATAGCCGTTGGGGCAAACTATTGTGTCAAGACGTGCTTCTGGAGCAATTTGGGAATAAAAAAAGATACACAGACTTTGTGTTGGATACGATGATAGACAAAGAAGATATATTAGACGGACTGAAAGACTGAAATAAAAATCAATGTCAAAGGCTCTCAATGTCAAAGGCTCGGCCTTTGACATTATTTTAGTTTTTCTTGTTTTTCTAGAAACCGGAAGACTTTTTCGTTTGTGAGCATTTGCTCGGCGTATAGTTTGGCTCTCTCTCTATCAGCTTTGGGGTGGTGCGACAATATATGCTCTACCTCGTGCTCGATTTCTTTTTCATTAGCCACCAGGCTTTCTGTGATTGCGATTTTATTCAGAATCAGTCGGCCTTTTGCTCTCTTTTCTGCCTCACCTCGCCATTCTTTACGCAAATCATCTTCCGTCTTGCCGCTCTCTTTTAAATACCCATCCGTCTTTAGGCCCACTCTCTCAATGTCCGCCTTAAATCCGGCAATCATTTTTTGAAGCTCGCTTTCAGTGATGATGTCGGGCAAGCCCAGCTCGGTTTTGGCGATGATTTCCTCCATCAATCGGAGTCTTTTCTTTTCCCTGTCCCGAAACTCCTTCTCTTTCTTGATGCCTTCTTCAATTTTTTTATTAAAATCTTCCAGATTCTTGAAATCTCCCAGGTTTTTTACGAATTCATCGGAAAGCTCCGACTTTTTCCCGTCTTCTTCTTTTTGTGATTCCAGAAGTTCCCCGATTAAATTTTCTTTGTCTTCTTTTGTGGCCTCAAAAGTTTCTTTTTTTGAAAAAATTTCTTCGGCTATTTCCTGATAATCGGGAAGTTTTATCTCGGGCATAACAGCCAGCCGCATCTTAAAGCCGAGAGGATTGCCACGGGCCAGTTTGGTGATTGAAACATTTGGCTTCTCAATGGGGTCAATTTTGTTCTGAATGATTATTTGAGGATAGGTCTTGGAAAGGGCCAGCTCCGCCATTTCCTTCAGAAGATTTGCCTCTCCGACTTTTCCCAAAATGATTTTCTCCGGCAGGTGTCCTTCTCTAAAACCCGGGACACGGAGATTTGCACCCAACTTTTTGAGCGCCTGAACTTTGTGTTCTTCCAGAAAAGAGAAAGGCAATTGGCCTTCAATTTCTATCTCTGATTTCGGCAGTTTCTTTATTTTAATCTCAAACATTGTTCCGACATACTAACCCATTCGGCCCGATAATCAACCAAAGGCCGCGGTTTTGCGCCGCGGGGAAGAGGTTGTCTCAAAAGAAACACACCGCAGAGATTTCCTCCGTAGAGTGTTTCTTCGTGGTGCAAAAAATTAGAAATTGAGTTCGGTGTCTATGTTTTCTATCTCCTCATCCAAATTTTCCAGATTCGTGGCTTCAAGGTCTGACTCAATTGCCTCCAGTTCGTCGGAATTATCCTGTTTTTCAAGTTCTAAGACGGCGGCATCTTCCGGTGCGACTTCTTCGCTTACTCCTTCTGTCGTGTCAATCTCTCCCGCTCTTTTGCCGATAAAATAAAGTCCGCCCAAGACGATTATGATGATGACGATGATTGCTCCGGCAATTGGCCCCACCCCTGCTCCTTTTTCGTCTCTTGGCGCCCTTGTTCTTATCGCGGCGCCATTATTTGTTGCGCCGCCCTCGGTCGTTTCTTCGTTAATGTTTGTGTTTTCCTCGTTCATAATCAAAGATATTAATTTTAATTCGGTTCCCCCTCTTCTGCTTCATTTTCCGAACCGTCTTCATTATCACCGGTTTCCTTTGAGAAAGAAGCCTTAATTTCTGTGATTGCTTCGACCAAATTCCTATGAGCCTTTTTTATTTTTTCTTTGGTCTCTGCCAATATTCCTCTGACTTTTTCAAAACTCTCTTTGGGATTATCCGCTGAAATAACATTCTCAATCAAGCTCTTAGCCTCCCGGAGGCTTTCTCCCGCGCTTTCTATGCTTTCTTTGGCCTCTTGAAGTTTTGCTTTGGCGCTCTCAAGATTTAATTCTCTTTCTTCAAGATTGGCGATTCTTGAATCTATCCTCTCGGATAATTTTTCAAGTCTTTGAATAGCCGCTTCAAATCTGGCAAAAATTCTCTTGGCGTAATTTCTGATTCTCTCTCCGGCTTTCTCCGTCAGTTTGGCTCTTCTTTCCTCCGTTCTTTTTTCAAGCTCCGCGCGTCTTTCCTCCCTTTCCTTTTCAACGGCATTTCTCCTTTCCTCTGTTTTTGTCTGAAGATTTTGGACATCAGCTCTCTCCCTTGTCTTCACATTGAAGGGCGAGGCCCTTCTTATGTCTTTTGGCCTCTCTGTTTCAGAAGTCGCGTCCGTTTCTTCGCCTGAAAGGACCGTCTGGCCGAAGAGAGGGGCAACCGGGCTCAAAAGAATGATGATGGTTAAGGGGAAGAGCATTGTTTTTTTGAGATTTATAAAAGTATTCATAATTATTTTATCAATTATCTGTTTTTAATAAACTATTTTAATATCTCTGGATAGAAATTATACCATAAACAAAAGGCCCGGCCAAAATCCCCACGGGATTTTGGCCGGGCCTTTGCCGGAAAAAAATTTCAGTCCGGATTTTGGATTTTCCCGCTTTTCAACAAAGTCCTATTTTGGCTTTGTCTCAATTGTTTCATTTTCCCCATCTTTTTCTTTGCCGTCCGTCGCCTCTTCCGAGGGAGAGCCCTCCTCCGGAGCGTTTTTCTTTTTCTTGTATTCTTCTTCCTCTGCCGTCTTTTCCTTTTCCTTATTTTCATTTTCGTCGGACGGATTTTCGGCCTCAATCTTTTCCTCTTTCGCCGCTTCATCCTCGGCCGCATCAACCGCATCGGTTGATGCGGCCGAGGCGATGTCTATCTTCCAGCCCGTAAGTTTCGCGGCTAGTCTGACATTTTGCCCTCCTTTGCCGATGGCCAGAGAAAGCTGGTCCTCCGTCACTTCAGCCTTGGCTCGCTTTTCTTCATGCGATTCGGTTGTTTCAACGCTCAAGACGCTGGCCGGAGAAAGAGCACCCGCCACAAATCTGGCCGGGTCTTCAGACCACTCAATAATATCTATTTTCTCTCCGCCGAGCTCGCTCATAACGGTTGAAACCCTAACCCCGCGCTGGCCGACCAAAGAGCCGACCGGGTCAATGCTATCTTCATGGGAAAAAACGGCGATTTTTGAACGACTGCCCGGTTCTCTGGCAATGGATTTGATTTCAACCGTTTTGTTCTGAACCTCCGGCGATTCAAGCTTGAAAAGCTCCCTTATCATTTCCGGATTTGAGCGCGACATCCTAAGATATGTTCCTCGCGGGCTTTCCTCCACGGAATAAAGCAGCGCGCGGATCCTCTCTCCTTGCCTATATCTTTCTCCGGGGATTTGTTCTTCTCTCGGAAGAATGCCGGTGGCTCGTCCAAGGTCCACAAAGATATTGCCTCTTTCAATTCTCTGAACGGTACCACCCACAACGCTTCCTTCTCTTTCTCCAAACTCTTTCAGAATGGAAACTTTTTCCGCTTCCCTGATTTTTTGAATGATGACTTGTTTGGCCGTCTGGGCCGAGATTCTTCCGTAATCGGTTTTATGTTCCAAAGGAAAAATCATCTCCTCGTCAATTTCGGCGCTTTTTTTAATTTTTTTGGCGTCTTCTATCAGAAGATGTTTTTCCGGATCGTATTTCGGCAAAAGCTCTTCTTCCGGCGTTTCTTTTTCGGGCTCTGTGTCGTTCTCGTCAAATCTGACGCTTGTTTTGTCAACTACGATTTTTACCTGAAAGAATTCTGTTTTGCCGGAGCTCGGGTCAAACTCCGCTTTGATGATTTGCCCTTTCTTGCCGTATTCTTTTTTGTAGGCCGAAGCCAGGGCCGCTTCTATGGCTTCCAAAACTTTTTCCTTGGGGATGCCCCGCTCTTCTTCAAGCTGGGTTAAGACGGAATTTATTATTTTTAGGTCAAACATGCCGAAAAATAATGAATGATAATAAATATATTTTTCGAGCACTCGCGCACCAACTTTGCCATTATCTACACCACTTAGTCTCTTACTTTGTAAATAGTGATTTCTTTGGCGCTTTGCGTGCGCCGAATAGGCACATCCTGTTTTGGGCGAAGCGAAGCGCCGTTAATTTACAAGCAAAGTTGGTGTGGTGGGTACTTTTAAAATATTCAACCGAGATTCTCTCTCGCTATTCTCTTTTTAATAATTTAAGCCTCCCCCCTCGTGTGGCCTTTTGGCCGCCCGCAAACGAAATGAGCGGCTCTTAACAATTTGGATCCGCCGAAGCGGACCCAAACAATATGCCCATTATACTTGCCCTGATATTTTTGTCAATCCTGTGTACAGTTGCCCATATGGGGTGACAAATATGATAGATTGGGGTGACAAAGGGTAACTGTCACAAATATATGGCCAACACAAA
>PCTS01000038.1 GCA_002771565.1 Candidatus Campbellbacteria bacterium CG22_combo_CG10-13_8_21_14_all_43_18 | reverse complement strand
TTCAATAAAGAATGGATATGCTCCGTCGCTTGAAGAAATCAAGCGCAAGTTTAAGTTTGCCTCTGTTTCAACCGCACACTACCACGTCAAAAAACTGCAAGAAGCCAGATTACTAAAGAAGGAGTATAATAAGCCACGAAGTATGTTAGCCGAACGGCAAAAAACCGCCATTGATATACCACTTGTTGGTGTTATTGCCGCAGGAGAGCCCATAGAAGCCATAGAATCATCTCGTGAGACAATTACAATAGCTAGAGATGAAATAGGTTCTACCGGCAGACATTATGCGTTGCGCGTTTCTGGAAATAGTATGATTGACGAGGGTATTTATGACGGCGATACAGTTGTAATACGACAACAGGAAACCGCGTATGATGGTCAAACTGTGGTTGCAATTATAGATGATAATGAAGCAACACTTAAAAAATTATATAGAGAAAAAGATAGATTTCGGCTCCAGCCAGCAAATCCAACGCTATTTCCATTTTATAGAAAAGAGGTGGAAGTGCGCGGTGTTGTGGTAAAAATTATTCGCAACCTAGAGCAACAAATTGAGAAAGCACCAGAGAAAGAAGAAAAATATTCAAGAAGAATAGATTACTCATGGGATTTTCGCGGTGAGCGAACAAAGTCGCATACGCACGGAATACATACTTATCCAGCAATGTTTATACCTCAAGTAGCACGCAGATTGTTGGAGACATATAGTAAAAAAGGAGATACTATTTGTGATATATTTTGCGGATCAGGAACTGCGCTTGTTGAGAGTCGTCTGCTTGGGAGGAATGTATATGGAATTGATCTAAATCCGTTAGCTATTTTTTTAGCAAAAGCGAAAACTACACCGATCAACCCAATAATATTAACTCGTGAATATTATTCATTGCTTAATAAAATAGATAAGGTAAAAGACAAAGAGATTGAAAATCCAAAGTTTAACAATTTAGATTTTTGGTTTAAGCCAAAAGTTATTACAGAATTAGCAAAGATTAAAAAAGCAATATTTGAAACAAAGAATGAGAATATAAAGAATTTTTTCCTTGTTGCGTTTAGCGAGGTTGTGCGCCAATCATCAAATGCTAAAAATGGAGAGTTTAAGCTAGTTCGGAATAAAGGCGAAAAATTAGACAATCACAACCCTAATGTGTTAGAGCTTTTTAAAAAGAAAATAGGGATAAACATACAAGGTATGACTGATTTTTATCGAGATGTCGATAAAAAAACATGGGTTAAAATAATTCAGGGCGACTCCTCAAAAATTAACGGAATAAAAAATAATTCAGTTGATTATATTATTACCTCACCGCCATATGGCGATAGCAGGACTACAGTTGCGTATGGACAGTTTTCACGTCTTTCGGCGCAATGGATTGATATTTTTGAAGATCCAAACAAGGCCTCTGGAGTTGATAATGAATTATTGGGTGGAAAAGCATCTAAAAGCATGGAACATGCACTTGATTCTACTTATCTTAGGGATACTTTAGATAAGATTTTAAAAAAGGATGAAAAAAGAGCTCGGGATGTTTTGAGTTTTTATGTAGGACTAAATGATTGTATGGAGAGAGCTCATGAGATTTTGAAGTCAGGAAAATATTTTTGTTTGGTTATTGGAAATCGTTTAGTTAAGCAAGTTAGAATACCGACTGATTTTATTATTGCGGAGTTGGGAGAAAAACTAGGATTTACCTGTGAGGATATTTTTGTAAGAAATATACCAGGCAAAAGAATGCCAATCAGAAATTCACCTACCAACATTGTAGGAGCATTAGAAGAAACAATGAATAAAGAAAGCATTGTTGTATTAAGAAAAACTTAAATTAAACGTACTTTTTTAGCAAAGCAGTCATCAAGTTTTTTCATTTTTATGCGAAAAGCAGTGCCGTGATTTCTAATAGATCCATCTGGTCTGTAATACATTCTAAATTCGGGAACAATATCATCATTTTTCATTCTTTTTTTAAATGCCTCAAAACTAAAGCCATCAAGAAAATATCCTTCAACAAAATGAAAGTATTCTTTTTCTTTTATAATTTTTGTATCGCCAAGAACATAAACAAGTGCTGGTAACTTTTTATTGAATTTTTCTTCTAAAGAAGGCATATCCCAATAGATATTTAATTTTCTTCCTTTCCCAATAATTCTAATTTTATCTTTTTCAACTTTTACTTTGAGGTTTTGTGCGTTAAATTTTTTACTTGAAAGTGTGCTATGTAATTCTTTGGAGCGGTTGTTATTTCTTTTCGAATAACCAAAACCATCAAGCAACATTCGGTCTCTGTCGCCACCTTTAGGTAAGGGTTCAAGAGTAAATAATGACATCATTGATAGCGAACTTTTACGATATGATTTTAATTCCGCAACCTCTCCAATGTCTGGAAGTGGAATATTATTTTCTTTAATTTCAAGCAAATCCTCAAGTGTTTTTCCTATTCCAGTATTACCACTGCGATGTGTTTTTACAAAACCCATTTTTTTTATTTCTTTCAATTTGTCTTTCAATGTTTTTAAATCCATACAAAAAGTTAATTTATGAAGTAGTGAATATCTTTTTTATATAATTTTGCAAACTCTTTCAACTGAATAATGTCAATTCGGCGTTGACCAGATTCCACTTTAGATATGTATGATTGAGTTTTATTCAAACGTTCAGCAACTTCAACTTGATCAAGTCCAATTTCAATTCGGGCATTTTTAAGTTTTTCTATCAGTTGCTTGTGACCTTTGGAATAGATAGTATTATTCATATTGTTATTGTTTACTTATTTATAATATATTCCATAATGTAATATGCCAAAATGGAATATATGAGTATAGCGGAAAGAAATTGACTTGTCTAGAACATCATATTTTTTATATACAAAAATATCCTGCCTACAGACAGGATAAAGTTATTGATTTTAAATGATTTTTCTGAGCGACCAAAGGGAGCGAAGAAAACACCTTGGTATTACCCCTCCCTAAAAATAAAAATTAAATTTTCCTCCTTATCTTTTTTTTCAAAAAGCAATTCCCAAAAAAATAATTTAAAAAATATTTCACCTAACTCGTTATTATACGAACTGTTTTCGCATACTATACCAAATCTGCATGTTATACGAACAATATAGTATTAAACAAGTAGTAGGAATAGGGTATAAAGGCGTTTTTTGTTTTTAGGCAGGATCTTCAAGCGTCCGTCCAAGATCCTCAACCATGCGCACCAAATCGGCGGTTGCATGCTTCGCGGCTGCAAGCTGGTTTTTGTGTTCCGCGTTGTCGGCATCCAAATTATCCGAAAGCAGCTGCACCGTCCATTTGAGCGCGGTGAGCTTTACGCGAATATCATGCAATCCGCTTTTTGCGTGTGAAAGTTTTTTTTCGTGCCGGTAGGTGAGTTGTTCAATACTTTCTCGGAGTTTTTTATCGCGCTCTTTAAGGCTCTGTATTGTTTTATCGCGTTCATCCATATACGTATGATACGCTATTTTTTACCCCGCAACAAATCGTGTTCCGCGCTTTTTTAGCAACCCTTCGTTCTGCATCTGTACAAGAATGGTGGCCACGCGCTTTTGGTCCGCAGCCAACGCTCGTGTGAGCGCAGCCGCGGTCTGCCTCGGTTGGGCAATGAGTAGTTTAATGATGCTTCCGCGTATCTGCCGATTGGAACCCTCAAATTTTTGCTGTTTGGCATGGTGACGGCTGTTGCGGCTCGGGTTCGGGACTGTCTGCTTTATGTGTGCGCCATAGTCCATGAGGCCCGCGTACCAGGTTCGTGGATTTTTTGCATCAAGCGTCTGTTCAATCAGCGGCATGAGTGCGGCATCATCAACATTTTTTTCTTCGGGGAAAAAGTAATGCAGACACACGGAACGGATATTGGTTTCAATCATCACTGTTGGTGTATTGAACGCGAACACCATAACAGCAGCAGCGGTGTACGGCCCGATGCCGGGAAGCTGTTGCAAGGTGTCCGTGCTGGTAGGTATGCGTCCGCCATAGTTTTTCACGATCTGGCGCGCTGCCTGGTGCAGCATCTTTGCTCGGCGATTGTAGCCCAATCCTTGCCATGCGCGCAGGACCGAGGAGAGTTGGGCGGCCGCAAGTTTTTGGATCGTTGGAAAGCGCTCAATGAAAGCAGTGTACTTCGGGACGACCCGATGAGTCTGCGTCTGCTGGAGCATTATTTCGGATACCAGGATGCCGTAGGGGTCTCGGGTCGTGCGCCATGGAAAAATTCGCGCGTTTTCGCGGTAGTGGCTGTATACGCGGTTCTGGAACGCCTGTACCTGTTTGGCCGAAAGCGTGGCACCCAGAGGCTTAGAGGCTCTCTGGGGTTGTGCTGGCGTTTTGGTTGTCATCACTAATAGGCTCTCCGACGATCGGGACAAGCAGGGCTTTGAATGCGTCGTATCCGCTTGGATTGCTGATGACTTTTCCGTTCAACACAAACGTTGGTGTGCCAGATACGCCTAGATTCCTGCCGGCTGCCTCGTGGCTCCGGATTTTATTTTTAACTTTAGGTGATTCGTAATCTTGTTTGAATTGTTCTGCGTCAAGTTCCAAGGTTTGCGCGTATTGAGCGAACACAGTAAATGGATCGCGCACTGAGGCCCATGCTTGTTGGTTCTTAAAAAGCAGGCTATACATTTCCCAAAACTGCCCTTGTGTGCCAGCTGCTTCCGAAGCTTGTGCTGCGTTTGCGGCATTCGCGTGGATAGTGCGCAGTGGGAAGTGGCGATATACAAATTTGACTTGCTCTCCGAATTCCTTGGTAATTTGTTCAACAAGTGGGTAGTACGCTGCGCAGGCTGGGCACTGGAAGTCACTGTATTCAATGAGTGTTGCTTTTGCGTTTGCTCCGCCTACTGCCCAATCTTGGTCTGTGGCTTCGGCAGCCGGTGGTATAGGTGCT
>PCTS01000036.1 GCA_002771565.1 Candidatus Campbellbacteria bacterium CG22_combo_CG10-13_8_21_14_all_43_18 | reverse complement strand
TGACTTGGGAGTTGAACTCCCAAGTGGGCGGGCTTTGATTTCTTCAAGTCTCCTTATTCTCATTTAGTGACTTTTATTCTCATTTAGTGACTTTAGAAACTTTAGAAACTTTCCAGCCCCAGTTTTTTTATGGCTTCCTCTATATTTTTACTCTCAAAAATAGCCGTTCCGGAGATAAGCTTCGTGGCGCCGGACTTGACGAGTTTGGGAGCCGTCTCAAAATTGACTCCAATGTCAACCGCTATTTCCAAGACGGGAAAATCTTTCCGAAGTTCTCTGACTTTATCGTAAACATTCGGGTCAAGTTTCACTCCGGAAAAACCGACTTTATCATTCCCCATAAATTGAACAAAGTCGGCCTCGGGAATCCATTCATAAAGGATTTCATTCTTTGACGAAGGGTTTATGGAAAGACCGATTTTCGCATTCTGAAGATTTAATCTTGCCATAACAAAACTCGGGTCTTCAATCGTCTCCAAGTGAAGGACAACGGATTTGGCCCCGGCCTTAACCCAGGCCTCGGCTATTTCTTCCGGATTGACGACAAACAAATCCACTTCTATCTCCAGAAAATCTTTATACGGAAGAAGGCGCCCGGGCAATTCCTCGCCCTCGTTGTACGGCCAGGTAACGGACTCGGCGAATTCTCCATCGGAAATATCAATCTGCACGACCTCGACAAAATCATTGACAATATCCATCTTGTCTTTCAGTTCATTGAAATTTTCTGGAATTATTGACGGAACAATTTTTATCATCAGCCCATTTTTTGAATTCTTCTTTCGTATTTTTCATCATCCAAGCACGGCGTGGCAAGCCAGACTTCAACGGCCGAAAGCGCGTCTTCGACGGAGACAAACCTCGCGCCCAAAGCCAGAATGTTTGAATCATTATGCTCTCGACTCTTTCTTACGATCTCCAGCGTTCCGCCGTAATAGACCGCCGCCCGGACATTGGCAAAGCGATTAGAGAGCATGGCTTCTCCCTGGCCGGAGGCCCCGATGACAATTCCTCGGGCCCCCGGCGTCTCGGAAACAGCCTTGGCCACCGGTTCCACGAAATCGTTGTAGTCGTCCTCATCATCAAGTTCATAGGCCCCAAAATCTTCAAATTTCCAACCTCTTTCTTCCAAAAAAATTTTCAGCTTTTCCTTGAGAGAAAAACCCGCGTGATCCGCTCCCAAAAATATGGTCACATTTCTCAATTCCTGATCACTTCGGTTATGGTGACTCATGACTCAGGCAAAAATTTATAAAACACTATAAAACACAAAAAACTAATTCTTGATGTGCTTCCCGGTCTCAATGATATGCCGAAGAAGCGTGTTGGTATAGCCGATTTCATTGTCATACCAAGCCAAAACTTTCACTAAATTTCCGCCGATAACTCTGGTGTATTCGAGGTCAATAATGGAAGCGTGCGTATTGCCGATAATATCGGAGGAAACTATCGGCTCGTCACTCACCGTAAAAATACCCTTCCATCTTTCGTCTTTGGCCGCTTTTCTGAAAATATCGTTGATCTCCTGAACCGATGTGTTTTTTTTGGAGACGAAGGTTATGTCCGCAATGGAGCCCGAAAGAACCGGCACTCTCAGAGCGATGCCGTCAAATTTGTTTTCCAATGAAGCGATGGCTTTGGTCGTGGCAATGGCGGAACCGGTGCTTGAGGGGATGATATTTACGGCTCCGGCCCGACCCCGTCTGATTTTTTTATTCGGGCCGTCCACAAGATTTTGGCTGGCTGTGTATCCATGAATGGTATTAAGCAGAGCCTTGTCCACACCAACGCTTTCTTCAAGAATTTGCATAACCGGCCCCCCGGCGTTAGTGGTACAACTGGCGTTTGAGGAAATATCGCAAACTTTTAATTTGTCTTCATTTACACCCATCAAAACAGTCGCTCCGACGATGCCTTCTTTGGGTTTGTCTTTGACTGGAGCGGAAATGACCACTCTCTTGGCTCCGGCGTCCAAATGAGCTTGAGATTTTTCAAAACTGGCAAAAACCCCCGTTGATTCAAGCGCGACGTCAATATTTAAATCTCTCCAAGGAAGTTTGCTTGGGTCTTTCTCTTGCAGAATTTTAAATTCTTTACCGTCCACAACCAAGTTTCCGTCTTTGGTGGAGACTTCTCCTTGGTATCTTCCGTAAACCGAATCATATTTCAGAAGATAGGCCAAGTTTTCAATATCACCCAAATCATTTATGGCCACAATTTCAATTTCGTCCTTTTTATATTGAGCCAGCTTAAAGAAAGCTCTTCCGATTCTTCCCAAACCATTTATGGAAACGCGAGTTTTTCTCATGATTATTATTCTATCACAAAAAAGTAAGGCGATTGTAAAAAACTAGAGCATGTTCCGAAAACCCGGGTTTGAGGACCAGCCGCGCGATTTTCGTCTGCCTGCGCGCGCCCGCGCGCGAGATAGGTAGCAAGGAGGCTCCCTCCCTGCCTGCCTAGGGCGGGCGGGCAGGAAGGGAGCCCGAAATGTATCAAGAGACATATGGGGGCGAGCTTGTCAGCCTCGTGAGCAGAAAATCGCGAGACCCGGGCAGGGTGGGGTTTTTGAACAGGCTCTAGCCCAGCAGGTCCTTGAAAATTTTATTCAGAACCTGCGGATTGGCCGAGCCTCTTGTCTCTTTCATTCCAAGGCCGATTAAAAACTGGAGCGCCCCGTCCGTCCCCCGGCGATAATCTTCCGCAACGGAAGAATTCTCCTTGATAATTTTTTCCGCCAGAGTTTTGAGCTCGGCTTCATCGCTTTTTTGGTAAAGACCTTCTTTTTCGGCAATTTCCCGGGGTTTCCCGCCTTCTTCATACATTTTTTTCAAAATATTTTTAGCCGCCCGGCTTCCGATTTCGCCTCGGCCGATCATTTTCATCAAGTCCGAAAACCCAATCAGGCTGAATTTAAAATCTTTCACCTTCGTCTCGGCCGCGGCAAGACCCAAAAGGTCCGAAACGATATAGTTGGCGCTGATAAGGACGGGAGCCCCCAAATCGACAACGGTCTTTTGAAACAAATCGCCCAAAATCGGATTTTGAACCAAAATCTCGGCATCTTCGGCCTTAATGCCGGTTCTAAGATAATCGCCTCTTTTTTCCCAAGGAAGCGCCGGTATTTCTTTTGCCAAGTGCATTGGCTGGAATTCTTCAATCTCGGAGATTTTCAGTTTCGTCAAGTCCGGATCGGGAAAGTATCTGTAGTCGGCCGAACCTTCTTTGATTCTTTGAGAGAAAGTCATTTCTTTCTCGTCATCCCAGCCGCGAGTTTCTTGGAGGACTTTTTCTCCCCTCTCTAAAAGCTCGGTCTGCCTTTTGATTTCATATTCAATGGCTTTTTCCATGACTCTGAAGGAGTTCAGGTTTTTGATTTCAGTTTTAACGCCCAAGGTTTTGCCATACTTTTTTGTTTTTCCCGGATGAAATTTTGTAATCTTAAATTCAGGACTTTTTTCTTTACCCAAACCGGTAGGCATAATTGATATGTTGGCCTCTACTCTCATTTCTCCTTTTTCCATATTGGCCTCGGAAAGGTTGGTGTAACGAAGAACGAGCTGCAGTTCTTTGGCAAAGGCGGCGGCCTCTTTGGCGCTTTCAATGACCGGCTCCGTTACGAGTTCCATCAAGGGAATGCCGGAACGGTTGAAGTCAATCAGGCTGTAATTATCTTTGTGCTTCAAAAGAGCGGTGTCTTCTTCCAGATGGATCCTGGTTATTTTAACTCCGTTTAATTCTCCGCCGGAGACAAGCGGATGCTTGTACTGGGAAATCTGATAGCCTTTCGGTATATCCGGATAAAAATAGTTTTTTCTGTCAAACTCCGAGAAATCCGCCGGTTTTCCGCCAAGCGCCAGGCCGATTTTTAAAACGCTCTTGACCGCTTCTTTATTTATAACGGGCAGAGTGCCGGGATGACCCAGGCAGACGGGGCAGATATTCGTATTAGGCTCTGTTTCATCGGGGTCATTCCGAGAGTTGCAAAACATTTTCGTCCGCGTTTTCAATTCCGTATGTATCTCAAGTCCGATTGTGGCTTTGTATTTATCCATAATTAATTCCGCGCTCGCCCCGCAGTAATTGCCTGTCTGCGTGCGTTCCCTACGCGCAGGCAAGCTCTACTACTGGGGTGAATCTCAAGTCCGGCGCTTGTCGTTTTATATTTTTTTCCATTTTTCAACGTCTTGTCCGCCGCAAGACCCCCGATAAATTAGAGAACGCGGACGGAGTATTTTTTTATTTCGCCATAAAATCATCTTATCATACGGCCCGCCTTAAAATCGCGGTAATTTCATCGGAGAGTTTCCTGACGGAGTCATCGTCAAGAATTGAAACGCTTAAAACTTTACTTTTCTTTCCGAATTTCTTTTTGAAATTTTCCACCTCCTTGGCCAAACTAAGGTCGGACTTGGAGAGAATAATGATTTCTTTTTTCTCGCCCAAGGCCTTGTCATAGCGGAGAAGCTCTTGGCGGACGATTTTGTAATCTTCTTCGGGATTTTTGCTTTCCATGGAAAGCAAATGAAACAAAACTTTGACTCTGGTTATGTGCCTTAAAAATTTATGGCCCAAGCCTTTGCCAACTGACGCGCCTTCAATCAATCCGGGAATATCCGCCAAAACAAATCCGTAGAGATTCCCCAGATTCGGCTCCAGAGTGGTAAAATGATATTCTCCGACTTTGCTTTTGGCGTTTGTCAAAATGTTTAGAAGCGAGGATTTGCCCGCATTGGGAAGACCGATAAGCCCGGCGTCGGCGATAAGGCGAAGCTCAATCAGAAAATTTCCCGTCTCCCCCTTTTTGCCCGGGGTGGACTCTTTTGGAGCAACATTTCTTCCGCTCTTAAAGTGCTCGTTGCCAAGTCCTCCGAAGCCTCCTCTCAAGAGCAAAACTCTTTCTCCTTTCTTCAAAATTTCAATCTCTTTGTCCGTTTCAAGCTTTTTAATCAAAGAGCCGACGGGGAGACGAAGCTCCAGGTCCTTTCCGTTTTTTCCTTCTTTACTGTTTCCGGAACCTGTTTGTCCGTCTTCGGCTTCAAATTTCGGATTGAACGAGTATTTGGATAAAAGATTGATATCCCCGACGCCCAGAAGATAAACATCGCCTCCTTTGCCGCCGTCTCCGCCCGCAGGCCCGCCAAATTCTTTGAACTTTTCGTGACGCCAACGGACAACGCCCGCTCCGCCCTTGCCCGCTTTGATATGTACTTTTAATTCATCAACAAAGGCCATAACTATAATTCAATAAACTCATTATCTAATTCTTCTTTTTT
>PCTS01000020.1:115-5011 GCA_002771565.1 Candidatus Campbellbacteria bacterium CG22_combo_CG10-13_8_21_14_all_43_18 | reverse complement strand
CTAAATAAACTAAATAATCAGACGATATGAAATCTTATAAAAAAATTGAAAACATAGTTCGAGGTTTCTCAAACCACCGAAGAATTCAAATCTTAGAATTGTTAGAAAAGACACCGGAACTATCTGTCGCAGAGATAACCGAGAAATTAAAAATAAACTATAATACCGCAAGCGACCACATTAGGCGCCTGTCTATTGCCGGTTTGGTGGCCAAAAGAAATAGTGATAGAGATGTCAGACACAAACTTACAGACAGGGGTCGAGCTATTCTGACATTTTGCAAAACATTGGAATAAGAAATAAGATCGAGTAAGATTCATGATGAAGGAAAATAAGGATATTAAATTTGCATATTTTGGCACATCTGATGTTTCTGCTAAAATTTTGGATATATTGAAAGAAAAAAATCTAGCCCCCGTTCTTGTTGTAACTTCTTCCGATAAACCAAGGGGGCGGGGGATGGAAATAAAACCAAGTCCCGTCAAAGTTTGGGCGGGTAAGCATAACATCAAAGTTCTTCAGCCGAAAAAAGCCGATAAAGATTTTACGGATAATCTGAAAAAAGAATTTCCCAGAGAGAAACCCGATGTCTTTGTGGTGGTAGCTTATGGAGTCATCTTGCCCAAAGAAATTTTAGATATGCCAAAGAGGGGTTCAATCAATCTGCACTACTCTCTCCTGCCCCGCCTTCGCGGTCCCGCTCCCGTTGAAGGCGCTCTTCTTGAAGATATCAATCCTACGGGAGTTAGTACAATACTTATGGATGAGAAAATGGACCACGGCCCAATTTTAATGCAGGAATCGGTGGAATTTAAGAAATGGCCGCTTGCAAAAAACGAAATATTTAAAAATCTAAATGAAACCGGAGGCAAATTGCTTGTCAAAACAATAAACGCTTGGGTCAATGGCAATCTGAATAAAAAAGAACAAAAACACGACAAGGCTACTTACACAAAAATGATAAAAAAAGAGGATGCCTTGCTTGACTTCGGGGACAACCCCGAAAAAAATCTGCGCAAAATTTACGCCTACGAAGGCTGGCCGAGGGCTTATTTTTTTATTAAAAAGAACGATAAAAAAATACGAGTTATCGTCAAAGAAGCCGCGGTTGAAGACGGCGTCCTTGTTTTGAAAAAAGTTCTGCCCGAAGGAAAAAAAGAAATGTCTCGTAGAGAATTTGACGAATGGCGCTCCGAGATTAGTAAAAAATCAGATGGCTGAATTTCTGAACTCTGCCTTTTTAACTAAAATAATCCGAAACTAAATAAAAATAAAAAAGTTATAAGAATACGGATGAAAGGAGGCTGTTGTGAAGGTCTTCATTCGGCTAAAGGGAAAAAGCCAGTACGGGTGGGCAAAGAAAGGGCTTTCGGCGAAAGATATCTTTTGGTGGCAAGTTACCGACAAGGAATTTCCCGGGCGGAAACTCACGGAGGAGAAAGCCGCCGTCCTCGAAACTTTCGTCGGATGCTGGCTGAGAGCTGACGCCATCATCTGCCGTCTGGTAGAGTTTTATCCGGAGACACGAACGGCCTGGCTCTTGATTAGCGAAGGGCCCCATGTCTCTAAGGAAGGTCGCCGTATTTCTACGGAAGGTCTTCATGTTTCCACGATAGACTCTTATTACAGCCTCTATGTTCCATACCGTAAATCCGGATAGCCCCGGGAAGACCAGGGGGTCTTCCCGGGGCGCTCGTTTTTGTTGAAATTACCCCGACATCTTTTAAACTTTTGAGCTGTTAAAGTGGGTGTTAATTAAAATGGAATATCAGATGAGCTATTATCAAATGAAATATCAATTGGAATATCAATCAAAATAATTGATAACTATTCTAGTATTCTATAGAATACTAGAATAGTTATCATGGGAAAATATCGCGGAAGATTGCCGAAAAGAAAAAATAGAGAATAAAAAATTATAAATAAAAGGTTATAAAAAAATTGGAACAACTAATTTTATTTCTCTCTCCTGAATCCCCTGCGAAGCATCTGTTTTAGTTTCCGGCCGCCTTTTTTTATCATAGCAAAGCGCTTTTTTCTGTCTCTCCCGACTTGTCTCGCCAAATCAGCCACCGCCTCATCAATGGAAGAATAAGAATCTGAACCCTCGCAAACGGCGCGATAATGGTTTCGGCCCGTATGCAGGTTCAGTTCCGTTCTAAAAATATCACCTTTTTGATGATGTTCGCTTATCTTTCCAATTTCTATATCCAGAATTGAATTGGCGTTTTTTATGTCTGCAAATTTCTCCAAAATTTTTAGCCTCTTGTTCAGATAGGCTTTGGCCTTGTTATTTAAATCAAGACCTGTCATTTTAAGATTTATCATTTTCCTCTGATACTTATTAACTTGGTTCTTGAGTGATGTCCATTTATTATCCTGATATTTTTAAGAGGAATTTTCAGATTTTGAGACAAGATTTCCAAAACTTTTTTATTTGCCAAATTCTTCTGCGCCGGCTCTTTGACGGAGATCAAAAATTCGTCATCTCCCCTTTTTTCAAAGGATTCTTTCTTGCTTTTCGGAAAAACCTTTACTCTAAGGTACATGTATTTGAAGCTTTTTCGGAAGAATCGTCCCTTTTTTCCTGAAGACCCGGGCTCCTTTTTTCCAAATAACTTATTATGTCATCCGATTCATACATGGAAACTCCTTTACTTCGTCCACCCGTAGTTTGCCGGTTTGCGAACAAAGGAGAGTCTTCGTCCAAAAGAAACGGGGCCTGAAATTTGCCCCCCAGCCGAATAAGTTCTCCCCGCGACTCTTCGTCTTCGGTTACATTTTTTGCATCATACTCAAACCCGAGTTCTTGCAGTTTTTTCTCAACCTTAGCACAGAAGGGGCAACCTGTTTTTACATATAATTTCAACATTTTTTGCGTGATTAAATTTATATAATTATTTTAATTTTTTGTGTAATTAAACTCAATTTTTTTCATCTTTATATTCTCCGGTTTCTCGGCAGTCTGAAACCACTGAATATTTTTTATGTCTATTCTGATCAAAAGAGCTTTGCCTTTCGGAATATTCATGACCGGAGGCGTATAGTCTATGGCGTACCAAACCTTGGTAAAGTTGGCGAGCACCCGGTTGGCCTCGTCTTTATCCGTTACAATACTGGCTTTACCTTCCGCCTGTATGCCAATGGGTAATTCGCTTTTTTCTATAACCGCCAAACTGACATAAGGGTTTCCTGAAAGATTTTTACTTTTTTGAGTTCCTTCTCCGGTGATAAAGTAAACAAAGCTTCCGGCCACAGTGTAGTGTATGGCGGCTGAATAAGGACGGTTTTCTCTGGCTGTTGCAATGGTGGCAATTGAGCGAGCTTCCAATTCTTTTAGAATTTCAAGGGATTCTTTCTTTAAATCTCTTTTGCTCTTCATGTTTTTCCATTATATCATATCCAAAATCAGTTTGATTCTCACTTGAAATTTGATATCTTTTACTTGCCTCTCTTTAGAGGTTAAAAAGCAATATTCCGCGGTAGCTCAGTTGGTAGAGCAACCCGCTGTTAACGGGTAGGTCACAGGTTCGAGCCCTGTCCGCGGAGCATTACTGGACTTCGGGCATAGATTTGCCCGATTTTCCTTTTATCCATTGGCTTTTTCGCAGGTTCTAACCTTGCGGCAATCTTGCGAGCTTCTTTTGCCGCAGTTTGTATCGGAAACAGCAAATTATCCAGAGAAACATTGAGTTTTTTGTCTTTGAGGATGAGGTCCGAACCTAATGCGGCAAAAACCTCTCTTTTCGCTTCAGGGTTGTTATTTTTCTTTGCTTCGGCAAAAATTGTCGCCGCTTTCTCCGCGAAGTTGAAGCCGCGCTCGGCAATCTCAAGCCAGTTCTCAACTCGCTTGTCTGTATCCTTGAGAAACTCTTGAAAACGCTCTTTCTCGGATAGCAGAATTGTTTTCTTGGTTTTGAACTCACTCTCTGTGATTTCTCCGTTTGCCCGCATATCAATGAGGTTGTCTATTCTTCGCACACTTGCCTCATACTCGCGTCTTTGATTGCCGTAGATGTGTTCTCGGTCCGAGACCTCTTTTTCGTTCATCTGGCGTAATCGCGCCACTGCCCAATCTTTGAAATCTGCGGGGATTTGCAGTTTTGCAAGCTCGGCGGCAATCTGTTTCTCAAGTTCACTTTCTTCTATGGCTTGCTGGGTGCAATTTGGGTCTCTGCGCTTGGTGCAGTGGTAATAGGTGTAGCGATGCACATTGCCGTTTTTCTGATACTTTGTTTTTTCTTCGGCAGTAATCATACAACCGCACTCGCCACAGCGTATTGGTCCGCGATATGCAATCTCGCGCTTCTGTTTTCGTATTTGTGATGGTCTGCCAAGTAAAAATTGTATTCTCTCATATTCTTCACGGGTAATCATTGGTTTGTGTATGCCCTTGTGCCAGTTGCCGCTTCCAACGGGATACTCAAACTCTCCGTAATAAAACGGGCGGGTGAAAATAAGATAGATATTGCTTCGGCTTATCTTCTTGCCGTTCGGAGACCGAAAGCCCCACTCTTTTGTCGCCATCTCCAAAATACGCGGTGGTGAGTGTTTGCCTGTAAGCATAAGGTCAAACATTTTCCGCACTATATCAAAGCGTTCGGGGTCGGTATGGATAGTTTTACATCCCTTCTCCCCGTGTTTATCGTTTGTATAACCAAGAGGTGCGTGCACTGGATAAATGCCCATTTTTGCTTTCTGCTCAAGACCGCGCTTCACATCACGCCCTTTCTTTGCGCTTTCATACTGCGATTGCGAGAGTGCCATCTGAAGCATCCAAATGCCCTCGGGCGTATTTTCAAAGTGATAGGTGGCAAGTTTGAGGTCCCCGATGACACCGGTGCGTATCATATAGGTTATTTCGCCCGCGTCCTTTTCGTTTCGTGAGAGGCGGTC
>PCTS01000037.1 GCA_002771565.1 Candidatus Campbellbacteria bacterium CG22_combo_CG10-13_8_21_14_all_43_18 | reverse complement strand
TTTCCTTAAGCGACGCAATAAGTTATTGAGGTTAAACCTCAATATTGAGGTTTAACCTCAATCTTTCTTCGGCTCTTTTTTCCGTTGGAACGGCCGGGAGCGCTTACTGCTTTTTACCATTGGAATAGACTGGGTTTTGACCATGGAAGGAGTTGTGCTAAAATGGCTTTGTTAAAAATTAACTTATGAGAAATGAATAAACAAAGCAATTTGATGATTCCCGCAGCCATTGTCCTAGCCGGAGTTATTATAGCCGGAGCTTTTTTCTTTTCCGGAAAAGGAGGAAATAGCGGAGGAAATGTCGCTTCAAAAGACAGCCCCGCGGCCGGAAACGAAACCGATATCATTCTGGCTCCGGTTACCGAGAAAGACCATATCTTGGGAAACCCCGAGGCCGATATCATCATCGTGGAATACTCAGATTTGGAGTGTCCTTTCTGTAAGAATTTTCATGTTACTATGAACAGAATTATTGACGAGTATGGCAAAGATGGACGAGTGGCTTGGGTTTACAGGCACTTCCCTCTCGTCGAGCTTCACCCGAAGGCGCCGCAGGAATCCGAGGCCACGGAGTGCGCGGCTGAGCTTGGGGGCAATGAAACTTTCTGGGCTTATACAAACAGAATTTTTGAAATTACGCCGTCTAACAACGGGCTTGACCTCAAGCAACTTCCGATAATCGCCGAAGAAGTCGGCCTGAACAGAGCGGAATTTGAAGAATGCCTCGAAAGCGGCAGACATTCGGGAACGGTCCAGGCGCAATATAACGACGCCATCTCTGCCGGAGGCCGAGGAACGCCTCATAGCGTCTTTCTGGTCAAAGGTCAAGATCCGGCGCCTTTAAGCGGCGCGGCGGCTTTTGAGCAAGTAAAGGGTATAATTGACCAAGCGCTTCTTTCTATTCCAAATTAAAGAGCCAGCAAAAGACTCCTCTTGGAAACCGAATGTGGGGAATGTTTTAAGAGACTCTTTTCAATAGGACGCTTATTTTTGCTTCAGTATTTCAACAAGAGCTAAGTATTTGGATTTAGAGGCGGGGTTTTTTCTCCAAAATTTAAAGTCCAAAATATCCTTTGCCGTTTTTTTGATTTCGTTCTCCAGCTCATCCACTTCTTTTCCACTAATTTGAAAAATTTCTCTCTCCCTATAAGCCCCTTTGTCATCAGGCTCAATAAAATCAATAACTCCTTCAATGCTATCCATTCCGGCATTCGGCAGAATACCGGAATGGAGTTTTTTGTTCTGCATCATTTTTTTGAGAAGCAATTTATAGAAGACCAATTGTCTTTTATAGTTTCCGTCTGAATTTTTTGTCCCGCCCTCCATTTCATTCCGGCTTTTCCATCTCCCCGTCTTGTAGTCAATGACTCTTATCTTCCCGTCGGATAAAAACTCAATCTTATCAATCTTGCCCTTGAGCAGAATTTTTATTTTTTTATTCCTGTGTTCAACCTCGGTAAAAACTCCGGCAATGTCAAGCTCGCGGAGCCCTTCTTGCCGAAGAGAGGCCGAGCGCGCTTTGAAATAACCTTCCAAGGCAAGCCGGCCTCTTTCCAGATATTTTTTGTAATCTCCGTCATTTAAGGCTTTTCTTGAGAGACTGTCTCTGAAAACTTTCAACATTTTGGCTTTGGTGAAGTTCTTAAGGCTTAGAGCTTCATGCATGGCACTGCCGTATTCCTGGGAAGAACTTCGCATTGAAGGAAGTCTGACTAATGACTCAAAAAAATATTTCCAAGGATCTTCCAGATAATTATTAAAAGCGGTTACGGAAAAACCTTGTTCTAAAAACAGATTCTTGAGATATTTTCTATCCTTGATTGAAAGCGGTTTGTTTTTCTTTGCCGAATATTTGTTCAAACCGGAGCGAGAGAGAAGTTTCTCAAGTTCCGCCGTTTCCTTTTTTTCCAGAAATTTCTTGTCAATTTCCTCCACAAACTGGGAAGCTATTTTATAATCCTTGTCAAAATTTTCACGCGCGTATGTCAAAATAACTTCTTTCTTGGCCCTGGTTAAAGCCACATAGAAAAGTCTTCTTTCGTCTTCATTTTTATCTTTCAGGAAATCTTTATCCACGTTCGGCAAATGAAAATGGCGAATGTTTTTCCTGTTTCCCCAGTGGCCGTCATTCAAACCGATGATATAAACATAGTCAAATTCCAGCCCCTTGGATTTATGGGCGGTCATCAAATGGACGCTGTCAAAGAGAGAAACCCCTTCTTTCATCTTTATCAGAATGTTGTAGTTGACAAGGATATTCAGATATTCAATGAAGTCCGGAAGTTTGAATTCTTTGTGGCCTTCGGAGATTTTCCTGACTTCGTTAAAGAGATTCTCCAATTTGTTCATCTTCTCCACCGAGGCCGGATGAGCGAAGAGATGCTTCAAAAAGCCCGACTCGTTCAGGATGATTTCCAAAGTATCGGTAAAATTTATGTTTCGTCCGAGACGACTCCATTTCTGAAATTTTGAATAAATCGCCAGAATCTTTTCCGGCTCTCCAACTCCGGCTTTGAAGAGGACATCGAGGCTTCGAAGAATATCAACGATTTTCTTTTTATTTTTTTTGCCGAAACTCAATATCTTAAAAATATCAAGATTATCAATATTCCAAATATCAAGATGCAGAGCTTTAGAGAGAAGATTTTCATCGGAGAGATTGTTCAAGCTCCGAAAAACAAGCAAAAGCTTGCTTATCTCGTCGTCGGCCAAGACATTTTGGTTTGACTCAATAACGAAAGGTATGGAAGTTTTCTCCAGGATTTTTGAGACGGGAACAACATCTTTATTGTCTCTGTAGAGAACGGCGATTTCACCCGGACTTACTCCGTTTTTTATTTTTTCTTCCATATCTTTGGCTAAAAAAACATGTTCATAGTCGGGGTTGGAAAAAGAATATAATTTTATTTTTTCTTTTCCTTGCGAAGCTTTGGGGTTCAATTTTATTCTTAAAAACTTCTCGGAAACTTTATTATTCAAAATGAGGGAATGGGAGCCATCTAAAATTGGCTCTGTTGAGCGGTAATTTTCACTTAAATTAATAAGAGAAGCGTTTTTATAAAGGTTTTTGAAATACAAAAAATTTTCAAGCGAAGCTCCCTGAAAACGAAAGATGGCTTGCTTTTCATCGCCGACGATAAAAAGATTGGGGTCCGAATGAAAAGAACTCAAAAGTTCCAAAAGACCATTCTGGGCGTTATTGGTGTCTTGATGCTCGTCAACCAAAATATACTGATACTTTTCCTGTAGTTCCAAAAGAAGGCCGGGGTTTTTACGGAGAATTTTGATTGTCTCTATAATCATATCTTCGTAATCGTAAAACCTGTTTGTCGACAAAGCTTTCTGATATTTTTGATAGACATGAAGAAGCTCCTTATTCTTCAGAAGCTTTTTTTCCAAAACTTTATATTCACTCTTCATAAAACCCTTAAAACGCCCTTTTTGGTGATATAAATTTTTGCTATTTTGAAATTTTTTGTCTTCAAGTTCCATGGAAAGAGCGAAGGTTTTTGGACTGATACCTTCCCTCTTCAAATCTCTGATGGCCCCGATAATCGGCATGACAAAAAACGAGCTGTCGCCGTAAAACTTGATTCTCTTAAAGCGATTCTTGTCCAAAATGTCTTCAATTATTTTTATCTGGTCTATATCGGTGATGTTAACCGCCCCGATGATTTTTGGAAATTCTTCAGGATGAGATTTGATGATGTCATTGCAAAAACTGTGAAAAGTGTGGATATTGACTCGGTAAGCCAGACTGCCCATTATCTCCACAAGTTTTTTTCTCATGGAATAGGCGCCCGATTCGGTAAAGGTCAAAGCTAAAATATTTTCCGCATTTGTGTCGGTTTTTTTTAAGATATTGGCAATGCGAAGCGTCAGGATAAGAGTCTTGCCGGTGCCCGGCCCGGCCACGACCATAACGGGTCCCTCAACGGTGTCCACGGCCGTTTTTTGGGCTTTGTTCAACTTTTTATAAAAAGAATTAAAAACATCCGAAGTCATTTCCATCTATCATAGCAAACAAAACCGAGCGCCCCAAAAAAGGGCCGACCGGCGCTTGTGAGCGCATTTGGCGGTTCAACCGCCAAAAAAGAAAAGTTCCCCGACGGCGCTAATAGTTCTTCAATCTGTTTGATTTTTCGTGGTGCCTGATTTTTTCGTGCGCTTTGGCTTCAATCTGTCTGATACGCTCGCGAGTTACGCCGAATTCCTTTCCCACTTCTTCAAGGGTGTGGTTTATTCCGTCCATCAAACCGTTTCGCATCTCCAGAATTTTTCTTTCTTTGGGAGAGAGGTCGCCCAAAATCTCTTTAATTTGGTCGGAAAGAATTCTTCTTGAGGTCTCCTGATCCGGAGAAGCCACTTTTTCATCCTTGATGAAATCCCCAAGCGTTGATTTACCGTCATCACTTTCGTCTCCGACGGGGCTTTCAAGCGAAACTGTATTTTGGTCAATCTTTTCAATGGCATGAACTTTGCCGACTTCAAGACCCATTTCCACGGCAATCTCCTCCGGCATCGGGTCTCGGCCCAAATCCTGCGTCAGTTGCCTTGAAACCCTTTTGTATTTGGCGATTGTTTCAACCATATGAACCGGAATTCTGATAGTTCTGGATTGGTCGGCCAAAGCCCGAGTGATGGCTTGCCTGATCCACCAAGTGGCATAGGTGGAAAATTTATATCCTTTGGTCCAGTCAAATTTTTCAACGGCCTTAAAAAGGCCCAGATTTCCTTCTTGAATCAGGTCAAGAAGCGTCAAATTGGGGCTCCGAGTGGCATATTTCTTGGCGATTGAAACAACAAGCCGAAGATTTACTCTGGCCAAGAGATTCTTGGCCTCTTCTTCTCCGGCTTCGATTCTTCTGGCCAGCTCTTTTTCTTTGTCTGCGGTAATAAGATCGTATTGGCCTATTTCCTTCAAATACATCTGAATAGAATCATAGGAAGAAGCATCCATTCTGCTATAAACATTCTTACCTTCAAAAAATTCATCGTCTCCCATCTCTAAAAAGCCTCCGCTTTCCAAAATATCAACTCCGTTGGAGTTTAGGACATCATATAATTCTTCCAGAAAAAAAATGTCTTCTTCAATTGCGGGGAATTCTTTCAGAATTTCGTCATAGGTAACAAAGCCCTTTTCTTTGCCTTTTTTTACAAGAAGGTCTCTTTTTTTGTCGCGGTCTTTTGTTTTTTGAGTTACTCGTTTCTTCGGAACGGATTTTTTTAAACTCTTCCCGAGTCTTTTTTTGAGAACTTTCTTTTTTAGAATTCTTTTCGGAGTCTTTCCGCCCGAAGAATTTTTAAAGCCCCCCTTCCCGCCTTTCCGGAGAAATTCCGAATTACCGCGCTTTTTCAGCCCGTTTTTGTTCGGCGTTTTTTTAGTTGTTTTTTTTGTCCTTTTTGACATCTGACGCCTTGTTAATAATGATTAAACTTGCTTCTAATTTTACTGATACTTTTTGATAAATTTTGACAGTCTCTTAAAATCCGCTCCTCCTTCTCTCCCCCTTCTTTCTCCGTATCTTTCAGGATGGCCATCTTTTCCGAAAGTTCTTTCCGCAGATACTCCTCTTCAAGCCGGAGGAGAAGTTCTTCAAATTCTTTTTTCAAGCCGGTGTCATTTTCATATAAAATGTTGGCCTCGAAAACAATTTCATCAACCATCTTTTCATCAAAATTTTCAAATAAATTTTCCCCTTTGGCAATTCTCAAAAGTTCTTTTCTGCCGAAGGATGTCTCAAAAGCCGTGTCTTTCAGGGATTCCTGCCATAAAATCAATCCGCAGATTTTTCTCACGATAGTTTCTTTTTTGCCGGTTTTTTTGCTTTCTTTTTCGGAATCTTTTCTCAAAGAAGAGACTTCCAAGCCGAGAAAATCAATTTTTCCGACTTCGGAATAAACCGCTTCCTCCGAAATTTGAAGAGTCTCCGAAAGAACCTTTATAAAGTGAGCCTGGTCGATTTTGTTTGCAATCTGAGCCACAAAAGGCAGAATTTCCTCTCTGGCCCGAAGATTAAGCTTACGCCGGTCGCTTTCTTCGGCCTGAATGCGCTGAAGATAAAATTCAATAATATGTTTTGAGTGGCGAATGCTTTTCTTCCAAGCCTGAACATCGGCTTTTATCAAATCGGCCGGGTCTAGACTCTTCGGCATGGCCGCCACTTTTAAATCAAAACCCATGGCCAGAGCCATTTTTGCCCCGCGGGCGGAAGCTTTCAGCCCGGCACTATCGGAGTCAAAAGCCATAACCAGCTTTTTCGTTATCCGAGCGATTTTTTCCAACTGCTCTTTTGTCAAAGCCGTGCCCAAAGGAGCAACGGTATTTCTATAGCCGGCCTGGTGAGCCATAATTGCATCAACGGTGCCTTCAACAAGAATGGCAAAATCCTTTTTCCTCATTTCAAATTTTGCCTTATCGTAAGCGAAAAGAGTTTTTGATTTCTTGAAGATTTCGGTCTCGGGGCTGTTTATATACTTGGCGCTTTCTTCTCGGTCTTTTAGAATTCTTCCGGAAAAGGCAATGGTTCTGCCCGAAGCGTCATTGATATTAAACATTATCCGCCCGCGAAAAGTGTCGTATCCTCCCCGGTCTCCACTCTTCAGAAGCCCGGCCGAGAGCATTTCTTCTTCCCGAAAACTTTTTGATAGAAGAAATTCTTTCAGCTCTCTCCACGAGTCCGGAGCAAATCCGATTTTAAATTCGCGAATAATTTCTTCTTTTAAACCTCTTTCTTTCAGATATTTTTGAGCGTCCTTGTTTTGAGCAAGCTTTTCTTCATAAAACCCGCGAGCTTCCTCTATAACTGAAAAAAGTTTCTCGTCCTTGTTTTTTTTTCGGAAATCTCCTTTTTTGATTTCCACTCCGGCTTTATCAGCTAAAATTTTCAAAGAACCGGCAAAATCCATTCCCTCAAATTCTTGAACAAAATCAAAAATATCACCCCTCCTTCCGCAACCGAAACAATAGTATGAATCTCTTTCCGGAGAAACAAAAAAGGAAGGGGTTTTTTCGTTATGGAAAGGACATCTCGACTTGAAATTAGCTCCGGCTTTCTGAAGTTTAAGATAAGAGCCGATAACATCCACGACGCTCAACCTGTTTTTTATTTGCTCAATTGCGCTTGCCATAAAAAAAATCCCAAACCTAAAACTCCTAAACTTTTAAGACCGATAATTTTTAACTTTAAAGAACTATTCTCCAACCGTCAAAGTGTCATCATCCTCTTCTCCCTTTATTTCTTCTATCATGGCGTGTTTATGGCTGCCCTCAAAACCGGAGCCGGCCGGAATCAAACGCCCGATAATGATATTTTCTTTCAGCCCTAAAAGCTCGTCATTGGATCCTCTGACGGCGGAGTCAATCAAAATTTTGTTTGTGTGCTGGAAAGAAGCGGCCGAAAGAAAACTCTGCCTTGAAAGAGAGACTTCCGTGATACCCAGAATAAGAGGCGAAGCTTTGGCCGGAGTCTTGCCGGAATCCTTAAGTTCTTTGTTTTTTAGAATAAAGATATTATTTTCAACCACATCGCCGATTGAAAAATTACTATCCCCGGAGTCCAAAATTTTGGAGCGGGAAAACATCTGCCTGACGATAATTTCTATATGCTTTCTAGAAACGGAGGCCCCTTGGAGCTCATATATTTTGTTGATTTCGTGAATAATATATTCTTCCGTTTTTTCTTTTCCGGCAAATTTAAACAATTCTTTCAGATTGGCCGAACCGTCGGTAATAATCTGGCCTTTTTCCACTTCGTCTCCGACTTTAATCAGAATGTATCTTCTAAAGTGAACTTTGTACTCAACCTCCGCTTCTTTTTTTCCTTTGGATTTGTCTTCAATGTTCGGCAGAATGACAATAATTTTCTCTTTGTTTTTTTCGTTTTTAATATCAATGACTTTTCCGCCGACATGGCTTATAATAGCCGAATTTTTGGGATTTCTCCTTTCAAAAATCTCTTCCACGCGGGGCAGTCCTTGGGTGATATCCCCTCCGACGGAGGCGATGCCGCCGGAATGAAAAGTTCTCATGGTAAGCTGTGTCCCGGGTTCGCCAATGGCCTGGGCGGCCACGGTTCCGACCGTCTCTCCGATAGCGATAACTTTATTGTCTCCGAGGTCAACGCCGTAACATTTGGAGCAGATGCCATCCTTTGACTGGCAAGTCATAACCGAACGAACTAAAACTTTTGAAAGGCCGGTTTCTTCGATTTCTTTGGCCAAGTCTTCGGTAATCAGAGTGTTTCTCTTGACTATAATTTTGCCGCTTTTGGATTTTATTTCTTCGGCCGAAAATCTTCCTTTGATGTTTTTGGAAAGAGGAATCTCTATGCCGGAGGCGCTTTCTTTTTTAATATAAATTCCCTCTTTGCTTTTGCAATCATCTTCCAAAACAATGACATCCTGGGCCACATCAAAAAGTCTTCTGGTCAGATAGCCGGCTTTGGCGGTGCCAAGAGCCGTGTCGGCCATGCCTTTTCTGGAACCATGAGTGGAAATAAAATATTCTATCGGGCTAAAACCCTCTTTAGACGAAGAAATTATGGGAAAGTCCACGGTTTCTCCTTTGGGGTTGTTGATAAGACCTTTCATTCCGGCCATTTGAGTGATTTGAGCAAAAGAACCTCGGGCGCCGGAATAGACCATATCGTGAACGGAGTCATTTGGGCCGAGCGTCTGCGGCATCAAATCTTCAATCTGATTTTTGATGCCGGACCATATTTCAATAACTCTTCTGTTTCTTTCTTCGTCGCTTAAAAGACCCTCGTTATATTGAGCGGTTATGTTTGCGACCTCATCCTTGCCCTTTTTTATAAGCGAGGTTTTGCCCTCCGGAACTTGGACATCATCAATTCCCCAAGTTATGCCCGATTCGGTAACATATTTGAAACCGAAGTTTTTAATTTTGTCCAAAATTTCCGGTAAAACATCCGCTCCGTAGGTGTTCAGAAGTTCATCCACAATTTGGGACATTTTTTTCTGATTAACTTCTTCGTTGATATAGGGATATTCTTTCGGCAAAATGGAATTGAAGAGAAGCCGGCCGGCGGAAGTTTCAAAAATTTCTCCCTTGAAGACATCATATCTGGAGTTGTCCTTGGCGCCGATAACTTTGATTCGAGCCCGAAAATCAATATCGTCAAAATCATAAGCCAAAAGAGCGTTGTTCGGAGTCGGGAAAAACTTGCCCTCTCCTTTTTTGCCGTCAATGATTTTTGTCATCCAGAAACAACCAAGGATAATATCAAGCATCTTGTTGCTCCCGACCGGCTTGCCGTCTCCCGGTTTCAAGAGATTTTTACGGGAAGACATAATTTCTCTGGCTTCAAGCTGGGCTTCGTCCGAAAGAGGCACGTGGACTGCCATTTGATCTCCGTCAAAGTCGGCGTTGAAAGCGGTGCAGACAAGCGGATGAACCTGAATGGCGTTGCCTTCTATCAAAATGGGCCTGAAGGCCTGAATTCCGAGTCTGTGAAGCGTCGGAGCGCGGTTCAGAAGAACATGTTTGTCTCTGATAATGTCTTCAAGAATGGCCCAAACTTCCGGAATGCCTTCGTCTATAAGCCTGCCCGCTCCCCTGATATTAAAGGCTAATTCGCTCAAGAGCAATTTGTGGACGACAAAAGGCCGAAAGAGTTCAAGGGCCATATGTTTGGGAAGACCGCACTGGTCAAGCGACAATTCCGGGCCGACGACGATAACCGAACGGCCCGAATAATCAACGCGCTTGCCCAGGAGATTTTGTCTGAAAAGCCCTTGCTTGCCTTTAAGGTTGTCGGCTAAAGATTTCAGAGGTCTTCTCTGGGCTTGGCTCATGGCGGAAAAAGGGTTTTGGCCTCTTTTGATGGAGTTGTCAATTAAAGCGTCAACGGCTTCCTGCAGAATTCTTTTTTCATTTCGTAAAATGACATTCGGAGCGTTAATGGCTATCAATTTTTTCAGGCGGTTATTTCTGTTGATGACCCTTCTGTACAAATCGTTGACATCGGAAGTGGCGTGCCTGCCTCCGTCCAAGGCAACCATCGGCCTGATAGCCGGGGGGATAACCGGAATTCTTATCATAAACATCCATTCGGGCCTGACCCCGGAGAGAAGCATGGAAGCAATCAGACTTTGCCTTTTCAGAAATTTCGGTTTTTGGGTGGCGGGAATGGTTTCAAGCCGTTCGGCGATATCTTTGGCCATTTGTTTCAAATCAAGCTCTTTGAAGATGTTGAAAACCGCCTCGGCTCCGGTTTGAGCCTCAAACATCGGGCCATATTTCAGAGAGAATTTATTGAAAGAAACGGAGTCAAGAACTTTGTGCTTTTCAATGCCGTTTATTTCCTTTTTAGTTTTCAGAAAAACTTCTTTCAGCTTTTCTTTTGACTTGTCGTCTTTCAGAGTTTTGACTTTTGTTTTATATTCATTGTCAACTTCTTTCAAAAATTTCTTTCTTTCGTCTTCATGGATATTCGTAACAATGTAACCGGCAAAATAAATGACCCTCTCCAAGTCCGCCGCGGAAAGATTAAGTATCATTCCCATCCTTGACGGAATACTCCTAAGAAACCAGACATGAGAGACGGGAGAAGCAAGTTCAATATGGCCCATTCTCTCTCTTCGGACGATGGCCCGTGTAACTTCAACTCCGCATTTTTCGCAGATTATGCCTTTGTATCTGATGCCCCGATATTTTCCGCAGTAACATTCAAAATCTTTTTCCGGGCCGAAAATCTTTTCATCAAAAAGGCCGCCCTTTTCGCTTCTTTGGGTTCTGTAATTGATTGTCTCCGGTTTGGTCACTTCCCCGTAGGACCATTCAAGAATTTTTTCCGGAGAAGCTAATCTTAAAGAGACTGAATCAAAATCCGCTCCGTGCCCGTGTTTGTGATATTTTTTTTCCATAATGATGGCTTTATCTTCTCTTCTTTATTTGAAATCTCCTTTTCTCTTAAGTTCAATATCAAGACCGAGGCCTTTGAGATTGCTCAGGAGGACATTGAACGAAGCCGGTAAATTCATTTGCCGAATTTTTCTGCCCTTAATCAAGGCGTCAAAGGCGGCACTTCGGCCTCTGATATCATCCGACTTGATGGTCAAAACCTCGCGTAAAGTGTAAGCGCTGCCGTAACCGAGCAGGGCCCAGACTTCCATTTCTCCGAATCTCTGGCCTCCGTTTTGAGCTTTTCCGCCAAGCGGTTGTTGAGTGATTAAAGAATAAGGCCCGATTGAACGCATATGGATTTTATCTTCCACCATATGATGGAGTTTCAACATATACATATATCCGATAGCCACATTCTGGTCATAAGCTTTGCCCGTTCTTCCGTCAAAAAGCTTGACTTTTCCGCTTTCGTCGTAGCCGGCTTTTTTGAGCTCTTCTTTGATTTCTCGGACCGTCGCTCCGGCAAAAGGAGGAACAATGGCCTGGTAGTTTAATGTCTTGGCGGCCAAACCAAGATGCATTTCCAAAATTTGACCGAGGTTCATACGGCTCGGAACGCCGAGAGGAGTTAAAACGACATCAACCGGCGTACCGTCTTCGGTGTAAGGCATATCTTCTAAGGGCAAAACGCGAGAAATGACTCCCTTGTTGCCGTGCCGGCCGGCCAGCTTGTCGCCGACGGAAACTTTTCTCAGACTGGCCACTTGAATGTAAATCTTCTTGATGATTCCACTTTCCATGACATCTCCGCCTTCTCTTGAAAAAACTTTGACATCAATGACGCGGCCCCGTTTGCCTCCCTCAACGCGAAGCGATGTGTCTTTGACATCTCTGGCCTTGTCTCCAAAAATTGAACGCAGGAGCCTTTCTTCGGGAGTCAGCTGGCTTTCGCCTTTGGGGGTTATTTTCCCGACCAAAATGTCTCCGGCCTGAACTTCGGCTCCGACTCTGATGACTCCGTCTTCATCCAAGTTCTTCAATTTGACTTCGCCGACATTCGGGATGTCGTGAGTCGTTATTTCCGGACCGAGTTTTGTATCTCTGACGACGCACTCAAATTCGTCAAGATGAATGCTGGTCAAAGTGTCGTCCTTGACCAAGCGCTCGGAGATGACAATGGCGTCTTCGTAATTGGCGCCGGAAAAAGTCATAAAAGCAATGAACAAATTTTGGCCGATAGCCACCTGGCCGTTGTCGCTTGACGAAGTGTCGGCCAAAAGTTCGTTCTTCCCGACCTTCTGGCCCAGACTGACGGTCGGCCTGTGATGCGAAACCGAAAAGGAGTTTGTTCTTGAAAAATTGACCAACGGATATTCGTGCCTTTTGCCTTTCTTGTCCTTTAACTCAATTTTTCTGGCGTCAAGCGCGGTAATCTGACCCTCTTCTGCGGCATAAACAAGCCTGCCGGAATCTCTGGCCGTTCTTTCTTCAATGCCGGTTGAAACGATAGGCACCTGAGGTTTAAGACAAGGCACGGCCTGACGCTGCATATTTGAACCCATCAAAGCTCTGGCCGTATCGTCGTGATTCAAGAAAGGTATCATTGAGGTGGCGATTGAAAAAGCCTGGTTTGAAGCGACATCAATAAACTCAACCTCGCTCTTGTTGAAGACCGTCGGTCTGCCTCCCCGCCTGCCCTCTATCAGCTCGGCTTTCAGATTTCCGTTCCGGTCGTACTCGTTGCCGGCATGAGCAATACTGAAATCTTCTTCTTCCAAAGCATTCATAAAAACGATTTCTTTCATGACCTTCCCTTTTTCCACTTTGGCGTAAGGCGACTCTAAAATTCCGAAGTCGTTTATCCGGGCATAGTTGGACAAATGCAGGATAAGGCCGATATTCGGGCCCTCCGGCGTCTGGATGGGACAGACTCTGCCGTAATGCGAAGGGTGGACATCGCGAACTTCAAGCCCGGCTCTTTCTCTAGTTAAACCTCCGGGACCGAGAGCCGAAATGGTTCGCAAGTGCTCAACTTCCTGCAAGATGTTATCCTGATGCATAAATTGGGAAAGCTGATTAGTGGCGTAAAACTCTTTGATTCTGGCCTGCAGAGGTCTGGGGGAAATAAAATTGATAGGCAGAGAAATCTCGCTGTCGGCGGTGGACATTCTGTCTTGGATATTTCTCTTCATCTGGGAAAGACCGACGCGAAGCTTTTGTTGAAGCATTTCTCCGACAAGCCTGATCCTTCTTGAACCGAGATGGTCAATGTCGTCGGCTTTGGCCTGCGGAGTGTGATTCAAAGTAATGATATGAGAAACCGTCTTGACGACATCATCAAGCGAGATGGTTCTTCTTTCCAGCTCGTCCTGGTTGGTGCTCATATTGAATCTTTTATTGAATCGGTATCGCCCAACCTTTGACAAGTCATAGCGCTCCGGACTGAAAATAGTCTCAATGAAGTCTTTGGCCGTGTTGGCCGTAGCCAAATCTCCGTCGCGAAGTTTTCTGTAAATTTCCACATAGGATTCTTCCAAAGATTTGGCCGAGTCTTTCTCCAAAGAAGCTTCAATGTAGGCTTTGGCGTAAGGATTGTGCGAGAAGAGGTCGTAGATGTCTTTGTCATAGGCGGCGCCGAGGACTCGAAGAAGAGCCGTAACGGAAAATTTTCTTTTTCTGTCAATTCTGACGACAATATTTCCGGAAGTTTCCGTTTCAATTTCAATCCAGGCTCCGCGAGCCGGAATAAGTTTCGCTCCGAAAAGTTTTTTGCCCTTTATTTCATTCAGACCGAACAAGACGCCAAAACTTCTTATTAACTGCGGCACCAGCACTCTTTCAACTCCGTTGATGATAAAAGTGCCATGATTCGTCATAACCGGAAAATCCGCCATAAAAATTTCCTGCCTCTTTTCGGAACCGGTGATTTTGTTCTTCAGCTTGACGCTCACTCGCAGAGGAGCTTCATAAGTAACCTTATTGTTCTTGGCGTAATACTCATCAAATTTGGGTTCGCCCAATTCAACTTCTTCAAATTCAAGAGTAAATTTTTTCCCCTGATAGTCCGTCATCGGAGAAAATTCCTTGAAAATTTCTTTGATACCCGTTTCTTTGACCCACTTAAAAGATTCAAGTTGGTTTTTAATAAGATTGGGAAGCGAAGTCAAAGGCTCCTTGTATCTTGAAAAATGTTTTTGTTTCATCAATTAAAAAGATTTTTATGCGCCGCAAAACATAAAGGAAGAGATGGCTCCGCCGAAGTCGTCTGATATGAATTGAGGAAAAAAACGGTCTTTAAAAACAGCGCGAGACAAGAGAAGCCGTTCCTCTTTTCTAAGGCTAAAAGCGTGGTATTTTCTCTTTTAAACTATTAAAACTGCCTTTCCTCCCTTAACTCACTCAATACAGGGTCGGGAAGAGTATAGTTTTTTGAATTCGGCTTGTCAAGCTTCAAAAATTAACTGTGGATATCTTTGCTTTTGTCCATTTATACCGGCTCAAAACGCGCTCTTCGGTTCCTCTTACGGCAAGCCGCGGACTTCTCTTTTCTTAAAAAATCGTTTTTATTGTCTTTTTTCTCTCCATTCGTCGATTTTGCGGTGATAGCCGGAAATTAAGACTTCCGGTACTTTATATTTCTTGTTTTTGTATTTAATTTCCCTCGGTCTTGTGTATAGTTCTCCGCTTGAAATTCGGTTTTCCTCAACGGAGGAAAAATCGCCCAAGACTCCCTTGACTTGTCTCGAAATAGCGTCAATCAAAACAAGGGCCGGCAACTCTCCTCCGGAGAGAACATATTGGCCGATGGAAATTTCTTCCCCCTTGGTTACTTTTTTTATTCTGGCGTCAAGGCCCTCGTAGCGTCCGGAGATGAGAATAATATGCCTGTATTCATCAAGAATTCTTCTGCCGTAAAGATTGGTAAAAAGCTTACCCCGCGGAGAAAGTATAATAGTCTTGACCTTCTTCTTTTTGCCTTTGGCTTTTTGCCAAGCCTTGAGAATGGGTTCGGCCATCATAACCATTCCCGGGCCTCCGCCGTAAGGAGAATCGTCAACTTTTTTGTGTTTGTTTTTGACGAAGTCCCTTGGATTATAAAAATTAATTTTTATTTTCTTTTTTTTATTAACGGCTCGGCCCAAGACACCCTCGTTCAGATACGAGGCAAACATCTTCGGGAAAATTGTAATGATATGAAAGGTGACCATAAAAATTACGATATACTAAGATATATCTTAGTATATGGGAGTTTTTAAACTTTCTCAAGGATAAGCCAAAAAAAGAAAGGGCTCCGGTCTAGGCCGGGGCTCTTTCTTTGTTTTATTTTTCGATTTTTTTATTCCTCGTCTTCCTTCAACTCTTTCATGGCCGAATCTACATCCGCGGCCGAGGCGCGCGGGGCGCTCTGCGGTCTTCCGTTTCCTTCGGGCTCGTTGATTTTCAGATTGACGCGAGCGTTGTTCTTAAGACCAACAACCCTCAAGAGAGAGCGAATGGCCTTAGCGGTGTTCCCGGAGCGGCCGATAACCTTGCCCATATCAGCCGGGCTGACATCCAAACTCAAAAGAACTCCCATTTCGTCGACTGTTCTTGAAACTTTAACGGCATCCGGATTGTCCACCAAAGACTTAATGACAAATTCCAGAAATTCCTGATCTCTTTCCTGCATTTCTTTTTTCAAATAACTTCTAAATCGGCGCGACAAGCCGTCTTTAATTTATAACAAGAATAGCCGGCAAGGTCAATTACTTTGTCTCTTCCGGCTTTGAAGCATCAATCAAGGTCTTTTCTTTTTCCTTCGGAGTTTCTGTTTTGAGACCTTCGTCCGGCGGACTTTCTTCGACGCCCGAAGTTTCTTCCTCTGACGCTTTCTCCGGACTATTTGTATTTGTTTCCGCTCCCGCTTCTCCGGCGTCTGAATTTTTCTCTAAAGTTTCATCAGAGCCGGAGGCCTCTTCCGCTTTCTCTTTTATAATCGGGGACTTCTTGGGTAAAACATTTATTTTCTTGCCGTCAATGATTTTCTCATCTATCAGCAAATTAAAGACCGTGTCGCTTATACCCGCCCCTTTCAGAATCCAATTTTTTATCTCCGGACCTTTAAGCTTCCTTAAATTTTTTCTGGGGTCGTAGAAACCGAGCACTTCGTTTATTTTTCCGCTTTTTGGCCCCTTGCTTGAATCAATAAGAACCACTCTAAACGAGGGGTCTCCTTTTCGGCCGACTCTTTTTAATCTGATTTTTAACATTGTTCCTGACGATACTATCAAAATGTCTCTCCCCGGTCAACAAAGGTGAAACCCCGGCGCTTGGCCGAGGTCCCCATAAAGAGCTGTCAGTTTTCTTTCTTTTTTCCCCTTTCTCTCCGAGGAGAGAAGCTGTAGCCCCCGACTCCGCCCAAGACGGTAAAGGCGAAAACAAGGGCTTTGGCCGCGCCGGAGCTCAAAGAAGCTCCGACCAGAAGAATAACCAGAAGGCTGATGAGAGCGATGCCGGCCGCTCCCGCCGCGCAGAAAAATGAAAGGCGGAACGGATTTCCCATACTTCCACGCTCCGTGTTTTTGTCTCGTCTCTATAACCAAAATTAAATTACCACAAATCAATTTACTTTGCTATCATTTCAAAGAAGTGAAAACACTGGAAGGAATAATACGAATATCAAGAGGCGGAACCGGTTTCATTGACCGGGAAGGAGCGGAGGAAAGCATCAGAATACCAACCGAAAGACTCGGCTTGGCTTTGAATAAAGACAAAGTTGTCGTTTCGCTGGAAACCAAACCGAGGGTTTTAAAAGTTCTGGAGAGAAACAAAATAAAATTCACCGGCACCCTGGAAAAAAGTGGCAAGAAGTGGTTTGCCGCTCCGGACGACAAAAGAATTCATTTGGATTTTTTTATTAAAGAAATTCCGGCCGGAGCCGGGGAGAATATGAAGGTTCTGATAAAATTCCTTGGCTGGGACAACCCCGAGAAGAATCCCGAAGCGGAAATTCTGGAAATAATCGGCAGAAAAGGCGAACACCAGACGGAGATGAAAGCCATTCTTTTAAACAGAGGAATCGAGGAAGATTTTCCGCCGGATGTTCTGAAAGAAGCGGAAAAAATAAAGAGAGAAATCTCGAAGGAAGAAATAAAAAAAAGGCTTGATTTCAGAAAAATTACCACCTTCACCATTGACCCTTTTGACGCCAAGGATTTTGACGATGCCATTTCTTTTGAAGAATACCCGGATGGCAATTTCAAGCTCGGGGTCCATATCGCCGATGTTTCCCATTATGTCGGGGAAAAAACCAAGCTGGACGGAGAAGCCAGAAAAAGAGGCTTCTCCGTCTATCTGGTGGACAGAACAATTCCAATGCTACCCGAAGTTCTGTCAAACGATGTCTGTTCCTTAAACCCCAAAGAAGACAAGCTGACTTTTTCAGCCGTCTTTGAATTTGACAAAAACGGTCGAAAGAAAAATCACTGGATCGGCAAAACAATCATAAATTCCGATAAGCGCTTTACATACGAAGCAGCTCAAGAAATTCTGGACAAAAAAGAAGGCCTTTTTTACAAGGAGCTCAAAATAATGAACACTCTGGCTCAAAAAATGCATCGGGGACGGGTGGAAAGAGGCTCAATCCTTTTTGACCGCGACGAGATAAAAATTGAATTGGACAAAGACGGGAAACCTCTAAAAATCTACAAGAAAAAACGACTGGAGACCCACAAGCTTATTGAAGAGTTCATGCTTCTTGCCAACAGAGAGGTAACGGAGCACATTGAAAAGCACTGCAAAAAAGCGGGTCTGGACAAACTATTCGTCTATCGGATTCATGATTTGCCAAACGAAGAAAAATTGGCCGAACTGGCAGTCTTCTTAAAAGCTTTCGGTTACAACTTAAATCTGGAAGGGGGCGTGGACCCGAAAGAAATAAATCGCCTGATAAAAGAAGTGGAAGGAAAACCGGAAGAAGAGCTGGTTAAGACATCTCTTGTTCGTTCAATGGCCAAAGCTGAATATTCAACGAAGAACATCGGGCATTTCGGTCTGGCTTTTAATCTTTACACTCATTTTACCTCCCCCATCAGAAGGTACGCCGACCTTCTGGTGCACAGACTTCTTTACGGACATTTGAAAGGAGAGGCCATTTCCAAAAGCGAAATTCAAAAATACCAAAAAATGAGCCTGGAAGCTTCAAGAAATGAAATCACGGCCGCCGAAGCCGAAAGAGAATCCAAAAAATACAAGACGGTGGAATTTATGCAAAGTAAGGTTGGACAGACTCTAAGCGGTATCATCTCCGGCGTAACAGACTGGGGGCTTTATGTCCAGGATAAAGAAACGGGGGCCGAGGGACTGGTCAAGTTAAGCAGTTTGCGAGACGACTACTACAAAACAAGCGGCAAATACAGGGTGGAAGGAACGAAGAAAAAAAAGAAATTTCAATTGGGGGACGAGGTAAAAATAAAACTTATCAAAGCAAGTTTGAACGATAAAGAATTGGATTTTGTTTTTGCGAATTAAAAAACGGTCAAAGAAGGCAGAAATTGTTCTTGATGTTTATTTTCTTTTCTTGAAAAAACGGATATTTTTATTTGGCCACTTTTTCGGCCTCCTCCAAATCAACCGAAAGAAGTTTTGAAACCCCGCTTCCATCCATTGTTACTCCGTAGAGCACGCCGGCTCGGCTCATAGTTTCCCTGTTATGGGTGATTAAAATAAGTTGGGAGTGTTTTGACAGGCTTTCCACCATATCTCCATATTTGCGCGAATTGGCTTCATCAAGAGCAGCGTCAGTTTCATCCAAAATAATAAAAGGAGGCGGAGTAACCTGGCTCATGGCAAAAAGAAGAGCAATGGAAGTCAGGGCTCTCTCTCCGCCGGAGAGCATCATTAGATTTTTGATTTTTTTCTTCGGTAAACTGACTTGAATTTCCACTCCGTCGGAAATTTGACTTTCTTCTTCTCCGGATTCTTCTTCCGAATCTTCTTCCAAATTTTTTTCAACGGAAAAAGCGCCCAAAGAAAAAGAGGACAAATGATTGCCTTTTGAAATTTCCAGTCGGGCCAAGCCCCCGCCAAACATCAGAGAAAAAAAATCTTGAAACTGCTCGTTGATTTTCTTCAGGCCCGAAGTAAACTTCTCTTCAAGCTTGTCATCCAGATCCTTGATAAGCTCCTCCAGAGAGTTTGCGCTTTCCTCCAAGTCCCGACTTTCCCTATCCAAAAAAGAATCCCTTTCTTTGACTTCTTCATATTCTTTCATTATCTCCTCTCCCGAGGCCCCTCCGGCATCCTCCAGTCTTATTTTAATTTTCTGAATTTCTTTTTTTCGTCCCTCTTGTTTCTCCCTTTCCTCCGCCAGAATTTCCGCTTCCTCCAAAGGTCGCCCTTCTTCGTTTTTTATGTCAAAGTTCTCAAAATTCAAAGTTTCCCGTCCGGTTAAAACGGCCGCCTCGGCCAACTCTCTTTTATACTCCCCTTCCTCTAATTCCAATTTTTCACGAAGCCCTTTCAATTCATTCAATCTAAAGCGGGCATCTCCTCTCCGGGTTTTTAAGTCAAAAATTTTTCTCTCGGCTTCAATACCGACATCACGGCTCTCTTCCATTTTTTTTCGAAGATTCTCGCAAGCCATTTTCAGTTTGTCTTCTTCAAAAATCAAATTCCGAATGTCTTTTTCCGTTCCTTTTATTCCGGCCTTGATGACCGAGATTTGCTCTTCAAAATTTTTACTTTCGGCGGGAGAAAAAGAAGATATAAAATTTTTAAGTTTTGATTTTATTAAAGATAAAACGGCTCTGATTTTCGACAGCTCGGCCTCTTTCTCCAGAGAATTGATTTCCTTTTCAATATATTCAAGAAGACGCCTGACTTCGGGGAAAGAGATCTTGTCATGAAGACTTTGCTCTCCATCTTTGCCGAGTATCTTATGAAGAGACTTAAGCTCACCTTCAAGGCGCCCCAACTCTAAAATAAATTTGCCTTTTTCTTGCCTGACCCGGGTGATTTTTTCCTCCAGTTCCTTCAACTCCGCCGCACCGGACGAAGATGAATTATTTCCAATGATGCTCTTCTCTAATTTTTCTATCTCCATATCAAGCCTCTGAAGTCTCTCTTTGGGTTCTTTCGTCTCTCCGGCCAGACGATTTTTCCGGCTTTCCAGATGAAGATTTTCTCTTTTAAAATATTCTTTATAAATTAAAATCAGAGCTTCTTTCATCTCTAAAGTTTTTTGAATTTTTTCGGCCTGTTTTTCCAAAAATTTGAGATGGGGTTTGATTTCCCGCCTCAAGGACTCGGCTTGTTTTATATTTTCTTCCGTTTTCTGCAGTTTTTTCCGGCTGTCCTTTTTTTTGATTTGATAAATCTTCAGACCCAAGGCGTCCTCAATGACGGCTTTTCTTTCTTTTGGGTTGACATTCAAAATTCGGTCCGCTTCGCCTTGAGAGATAATATGATGCCCCGTGGAACCAATGTTGGCGCCGGCCAAGAGTTCAATCACGTCTTTCAGACGAACCTGACTGCCATTAATCAGATAATTGTTTACCCCGTCTCGATAAACAACTCTCTCTATGGCCACTTCGTCAAAATCCAAGTCAAGAAGTTTTTTGTTATTATCCAAAACAACCTTAACCGAAGCGCGATTGGCGCGATTGCCGGTGTTTGAGCCGTTATAAATCAGGTCTTCGCCTCTCTTGCCGCGCAATGACTTGATCGATTGCTCGCCCAAGACAAAAGAGAAAGCCTCGGCCACATTTGATTTGCCGGAGCCGTTGGGCCCGACAATGGCCGTTATCGGAGTCTTAAAATCTAAGACGGATTTTTTGGCAAAAGATTTAAAACCGGAAATTTCAATTTGTTTCAAAGCCACAAAACTATTCTAATACAGAAAATTCCCATTAAAAAGTGAAAGACCCCGCCCATTCCGCAGGCGAGGTCCGAATCTAGAGACGAATAGCCACCACCCCCAAGCTCCGTCATGAGACGGAGAGAAAAATCTCTCCTCTCTTCAGAGAGATGTTAACCTGACTGCCCTCAAAAACATCACCCTGAATGATGAGGTCGGCGAGGGGGTCTCCGATCATTTGGTCAACCATTCTCCGAAGGCCCCGGGCGCCGTTGCCCCTTTCTCTCTCCAGCGTCTCCCGAAGAACCAATTCTTTGGCTTTTCTCGTCACTTGGACGAGAACGGGAAAGCCCGACTGAAGGAGCCTGTCGTGCAGGCCTCCCATGATCTTATCAAAGATCTTCGCCAATTCAGCCTTGCTAAGAGGCTTGTAAAAGGCGGTGATGTCCAGACGGTTTAAGAACTCCGGAGGAAAGGTTTTTGAGACAAACCTCATGACCTCCGACTTAAGGAAAGAGTTCTTCTCCTCTTCTCCTTCGTCCGCGGCAAAACCCAGAGGGCACGCCTTGCCCTTATTCAGGGCAAGCTCCGCGGTATTGGATGTCATCAATATGACGGCCTGTGTCATATCAACATCCTTATTGTTTCCAAGCCGAAGGTGCCCGTAGTCAAGCGCCCCCAGAAGACTTCTCCAGAGATCCGGGTGGGCTTTTTCCACCTCATCCACAAGAACGATGGCAAAAGCTCCTCCCCCGCTTCTTGAGATAACTTCTTCGGAGATGCCGGACGGCCAAGGCTGGCCGTTTCTCAAGGCCGTCCGCAAAGCGGAATAGGGCCTTGAGAGATTTCCTTCGGAGAGGAGAGGAGTGATGTCGCTTCCGACATACCCCGGAGGCGAACCCAAGATCTTGGCAATCTCATGCCCTTGTTGGTACTCGCCACAGTCAATTCTGACCATGGCATCGCCTTGGCCAAAAAAGACTCTGGCTAAAGCCCGAGCTGTCTCGGACTTTCCGACGCCGGTCGGCCCGACCATCAAGGATGAAAGGAGCGGCCTTTCCTTGTCTCGCAGAGGAGATAAGGAACGAATGAGGCCTCTGGTGATTTGACCAATAGCCTCCTCTTGGCCGATAATCTCCCGACTAAGAAAGGAAAGCAGTTCGTGGCGAGCGTGGGCCAGTTTTCCGACGCCCTTGTTCCGACAAGCCAAGTTTGCCCGCCCCAAGACGGCAGCCGCTTCCTTCTGAAGTTCCTGCCTCTTGCCGCGCCTTTTTCTGTTTGACACGAGCTTCTCCTTCTCCGTAAAGTGGTGGTTGTCAGAGAACCTCTGCACAAAAACTACAAAATTTCATATAATTTTGCAAGAAACAAGTCTGTTTTGGATAATTAAAGCTTTCCATCTTAAATTCCAACCGATTTCTTGCGTAAATAAAGAACTTCGCAAAAAGTCCGCGGGCTCTTGGCCCCATGGGTATCTAAAATTTTTGAAAAGCAGACTCGCGCCGGCTTTTCAATAGCAACTTTCCTTTTCAAACCGATAAGAAAAATCCTACCGATAGAAAAATCCGTCGGCGCCCAAAATCACCATTTTTTTACTTTAAGTCCGCCTTCGGCCGCCATTTGCTCCGCCTCTTGTTTTGACTCCCCCCGGCCTTCTGACACTTTCTCATCCCCCAGAAATAGGCCGACGGAAAAAATGCGGGCATGATCCGGACCTTCTTCATTCAAAACTTTATAACTTGGAGTAATTCCGGTTTTTTCCTGCGCCATTTCTTGAAAACGGCTCTTGGCGTCTTTCCATAATTCTTTTCTGACAATCTCGTCAATCAGAGGAAAAATATTTCGGGCGATAAAATCTTTGGCCGTCTGATAACCTTGGTCCAAATAAATTGCCCCGATAATGGATTCAAAAGTATTGGCTAAAATAAAAGAACGAGCTCGGCCTGTGTCTTGGCTTTCTCCTTTTGAAAGCATAAGATGCTCATTTGCCCCGAGAGAATTAGCCGCAGAAGAAAGGGTCTGGGTATTGACCAGAGCGCTGCGGTATGAGGTCAAGTCGCCTTCAGGTTTATCCGGATATTTGCCAAAAAGAAAATCCGTAACGGCAAGCTCTAAAACGGCATCACCCAAAAACTCCAACCTTTCATTGTGTTCCAGCCCTTTTTTTCTGTTCTCGTTTATATATGAACGATGAATAAAGGCTCTTTCCAAAAGAGCTTTGTCCTTAAAAGTTATGCCTATTTTCTTTTCAAATTCTGAAAGATTCATTAACTTTCCATCCCAAATTAAAATCTCATTTTTTACTTTTTCAAAAGAAGATTAACCGCTTTTGTGATAATGGGCAGCATATCATCATAAAAATTTAAATCAATTATTTCCGTCAGCTTGAACCACTTGGCATCGTCAAGCCCCCCGGTCTCCGGCTCCACTAAATCGATATAAGAGGCTTCGGCCAAAAAATAAGAAACATACTTTCTGATTTTCCCTTCTTCCGGGTCGGAGGCGATATATTCGTTGTCTCCGATTTTTTCTTGGATGACGATATCAAGGCCGATTTCTTCCTTGATTTTTCTTTTGGCCCCTTCTTCAACGCTTTCTCCGTCCTCCAATTTTCCTTTGGAAAGGGTCCAATGTCCGAAAATGTCATGGACAAGGGCGACATAGATATCTTCGCCGTCTTTGGCATAGACGACGGCCCCGACAAGTTTTCTGACCGGCATCTCCTCGTAAGGAATATCCGGGATTTTTTTTCTGAAAGAAATTTCTTCTTTGCCCGGCTCTCCCATTTCTTTGTAAACCGAGCCCAGGACTCCGTTGATGAATTTTCCGCTGTTTTCCCCGCCGAATGCTTTGGCCATTTCAATGGCTTCGTTGATAGCCACCTTGGCCGGCACTTCTTTCCTGTTGGCAAACAAAAGTTCATAAAGACCGATACGCAGGACATTTCTGTCGGCCAAAGAAATTCTATCAATCGGCCAGTCCGGCGCGGCTTTTTCAATGATTTTGTCCAAATCTTTTCGCTTTTTCAAAACGCCATAGAGAAGCTTCTCCATAAACGACAAATCCCCTATTCCAGGGGCAAATTCTTTGATATTGCGCTCCAATGACTCTCTAGTTTTCTCCTCGTCCAAAGCGTTAAAATCCCATTCAAAAAGAGTCTGAAGGACAACTGTTCTTGAAAGATGACGATTAGCCATATGTTAGGCGAGCACTTCCTATGCTCTGGGGCTAATGGTAAAGCAAATAAGTTTTTTAGCAAGGTCTGAGACTGGAAAAGGTTTCCGTTTTTTGCTTTTATTTTTTAGAGATTTTACTTTTTGGAGAGCTCCCCGGCTTGAAGTTTCGGAGCTTTTTTGGATTTTTCTTCTTTGACTTCGTCTTTTTCCGATTTGTTTTCTTTGATGCCGGCTTGTTCCAATTCTTTCTTTTTTCTTTTGGCTTTTTCTTCTCTTTTGGCTATTTCTTTTTCAATATCAATAATAACTTTGCCGCGGTATTTTCCGCAGTTCAGGCAAACTCTGTGCCTCAAATGAAACTCTCCGCAATCGGCGCATTTGGCCAAGCGGGGTTCTTTCAGAGCATGGTGGGACCTTCGGTTTCGGGTATGACCCTTGGTGTGCCGCATTCTGACTGACATAGAGTGGAATTATATGACATTTGAACCAAAGGTCAAGAGTTTGTATGACTTCGGACCCAAAATAACCCCCCCCCCCAACTATTACAAGTACTACAATATAATATCGTAATACTTGTTTTAAAATACTTGTTTTAAAGCGAACAAAACTTTCAACTACTACAGTTAACTGTACCAACCACTACAGTTAAC
>PCTS01000009.1 GCA_002771565.1 Candidatus Campbellbacteria bacterium CG22_combo_CG10-13_8_21_14_all_43_18 | reverse complement strand
CGAAATCTCTGATCGTTCTGCCGCGGAAATATTTTTAAATTTCATATCACTCTATTTTACAGAGTGTCCTAATACATTTGGGAATTGACGTTTCCCCTAACTGGAGTATTACAATGGCCCACGGTATTCGTTACTTGGGTGGAGTGTTTTTCCTTGCGTCCACGCCGATCTGGCTCGTGGCAGCCGTCGGTACTCTCTTCGGAGACGCTGACGGGTTGCTACTCCTCGAGAGTGCAAAAATCATCATGCCTTTCATTATCGGCATGATGGTCTTCCCCTCCGAGGTAAAGCGGTAAGGGTAATACGCCCCGCGGATGCTCGGAAACCCCGCGCGGCGCGGGGTTTCCTTTTTTAAACAGTTTTATTCCCACCAACATCAAGCAACTTTCTTAAGAAAGTGAAATGTCAAAGGCTCTGAAATGTCAAAGGCTCGGCCTTTGACATTTCTAGTTAATGAAATCTGTTCGGATTTTTTCATTTTTTCAAATACATATCACTAGAAAAGATTTTTTGCTGAAGGCCCGATTTTGCGCTAGAATTGCACTAGAATGCAAGTAAAAAAGATATAATGATATAATTATGATATGTATCTAAGTTACTTAATGGGAGCAGAGCAAATTTCAGACCAAGAGTTAACCGCTTCCGATATTGACATTGTCGGCAAAACTGACTCCGGAAGCAGAAAATTAAAAATTCCGTCCGAGAGTATAGAGCGATATAAGAATTTGATCCGAGAGAAAATGACGCCCGGATTTTGGAACGAGTTTTTGGATGAAAATGATATCCATTTCATTTTCAAGTTTGAAAATAACGACACAAAAGAATATGTATTATCGCCGGAAAGCGAACAGGAAATTGATGATCTCTGCGCAAAGTTAAACAACGAACCGCCGGACAAAACCGCGAATGTTTACAAATACATTTCTGAAAATGATTTCTACCGCGACTTTATGATGACAAACTACAAGGTGATGATTGAAAGATAATGGGACAAAATTTGTCTATGCCCCCTCGGGCGGGTCGGTCGAGAAAAAAATAATCTATAAAAATCATGAGCAGACTGGCTAAATCATATGTTTGCGAAAAGTGTGGGCAACAATCTGATGTTGGCGGTATTCAAGAAACTTTTGACGCTATTGAGGTAGGGCTAAAAGATATTGAAAATTGGCCAAATAATCTGATATATATGGTGTCACCCCTCTTTGAGAAATGGGTCACGGAGCATCACAGGATATGTGACGGAGAGATAAAGCCAAAAGCGGAGTAAACCCCTACACTAAATTTGTCGCTGTTTTGCGAAGTGTCCTCATTAGCTTCAACGAAATGCCGGTTTTCGTCGTCTCCACCGCAAATCCCAAATGAAATGTTAAAGGCTCTGAAAGGTCAAAGGCTCGGCCTTTGACCTTATAGGGGGTAGGGGGGGAAAGGAGAATGGAGAATAAGGGGAGCGAAGCCATTTTGAAAATATCACACTAATGCGCCAGGGTTAATTTGAAAATTTTCTTGGCTCCGGCTTTTTTTAAAATTTTTCCCGCCTCGTTTAAAGTACTGCCAGTTGTGTGGACGTCATCAATCAAAATAATATTTCGGCCTTTCAAATTTTTTCCGGCGCGAAAAACCCCACTGACATTTTGTTTTCTTTCATGCCGCTTTACCTCAACCTGCCTTTTGGTGTTTTTTATTTTTTGAAGGGCTCGCAAATCGCAGTTGTGTGTCTCTTTGCCGATTTTCATCATTTCCTTGACCAGCATTTCGCTCTGATTGAAACCTCTCTCCCATTTTTCTTTTTGGCTCATCGGTATTGGCACCAAGACGGGTCTTTCAAAATTCTCAAACAAAACCAGGTCCGAAAGCTCTTCCAAGAGAAATTCTTCAATGACTTCGGCGAAAATCCCCGTAATTTTCTTACTTCCCCGATATTTCATCTGCCAAAGGGCCTCTCTGACAAGCGGGTTTCCATAACTAAAAAGCGACCAAACTCCATTTTTTTCGTCAAAGTCCGCTCTTTTAAGAGATAAAAAATCATCCAGACTCATTTCTCTGACTTTTCTTTCAACTCTCCCGGAGGGGAAAAGTATTTCCAGAACGACTTTCCAGATTTCAAGGAATATTTTCATTTATAAGTTTTTGTTTATAAGCTACAATGTAAGCATCTATGAGTCTTTTGGATAAAATTATCAATAGTTTCAAGAAAAATAAAAGCGTCCTCGGTGTGGACATCAGTTCCTCTTCCATCAAGGTTGTCCAAATAAAAAAAGAAAAAGGCGCGGCAGTTCTTCAAACTTACGGTGAGCTGGCTCTTGGCCCCTATACCGGCCTTGAAAAAGGGCGTTCCACCTCTCTTTCCACGGAAAAATTGTCCGGAGCTTTGAAAGATCTGCTGAAAGAATCAAATGTTACGACAAAGAACTGCGGGGTGGCCATTCCCATGAGTTCAAGCCTGATCAATCTGGTTTTAATGCCGGATGTCGGCCTAAAAAGGCTTCAGACAATGGTGCCGATAGAAATGAGAAAATATGTGCCGGTTCCCATGAGCGAAGTCGTCATTGACTGGAAACTTGTTCCCAAAGAAGATTTTATTCCGGGCCACGCTTTTTCTTCGGAGGAGAGTGAGTTGGAAAAATCCCGCCGGGGCAAGGTTGAAGTTTTTGTCGTGGCTATTCACAAAGAAACGATTGAAAATTATACGCAGATTGTCCGAAATGCCGGCCTCTTGCCTTCTTTTTTAGAGATTGAGATTTTCAGCACAATCAGAACTATTTTTCACAAGCCGGGCGAAGGAGTTATGATAATTGATTTCGGCTCGGCCACGACAAAAGTCTATATCGTTGAAAGCGGAATTGTCAGAGAGTCGCATATTATCAACCGAGGCTCGCAAGACATTACTTCCTCCATTTCCAAAGCCTTTGGCATCAGCCTCTCCAAAGCCGAGGAACTTAAAAGGGAGGAAGGCCTTTTGGGCGAAGGCGGAAAAGAAGATTCTCGCCAGATTTCTTCACTGGTCGTTGAAGACATTTTGCGACAGGCTAACGGCATTCTTTTGGATTACCAAAAAGAGTTCGGCAAAAATGTTTCAAAAGTCATTCTCTCCGGCGGAGGTTCAATCTTGAAAGGCCTGCCAGAGCTTGCTAACAAGACTCTTTCGGCGGAGGCGGAGGTAAGCGACCCGTTCAAGACTTTGAAATATCCGGCTTTTCTTGAAGAAACGCTGAAACTTGCCGGCCCGGAGTTTGCCGTCTCAATCGGCGTGGCTTTGCGAAAACTGGAAGAGCTCCAATAACCTTTCTTGCCCACACTTTCTTTGAAAATTTGGGAATTTCATAATAAAATTAGGGAGGGTGAGGCTCTCATTTCCTCGCGCCTCGCTTCATTCATTTATTTTTAGCATGGCCAATTCTTTCAATAAAACTTCTTTTATACCACAGAAATCTATCAGCCGAGAAGGCGGTAAAAAAAAGCCGACGGCGGGTTTGTTTTTTGGAGCCGCGGTTCTCTTTTTTGCCATTTCAATCTTGGCTTCCGTCGGAGTTTTCTTTTATAAGAAAATTTTGGAGGGCAGGGTGGAAAGCAAAGCTGTTTCCCTGGAGCGGGCCAAAGAAGCCTTTGACCCGGGCCTGATAGAAGAACTTTCCAGATTAAACAGCCGTATAGAAGCTTCAGACGACATCATTTCTTCTCATCTTCTTTTGACGCCGCTTTTTAAGCTTATTGAGGAATCTACGCTTAAAAATGTCCGCTTTAGCCAATTTGATTTTCTTGTCAGAGATTCCGGGAACATAGAACTTTTCATGACGGGTCAGGCTCTTGATTATGCTACCGTGGTTCTACAGTCCGACCTTTTTGGGCAAAGTAAATTTCTGAAAAACCAGGTTTTTTCCAATATAAATCTTGATAGTTTCGGCAATGTCGGTTTTTTGTTCAAGGCCGAAGTGGACCCGGGGCTTGTGTTGTTTAAGAGCAATGTGGAAGGATTTTAATTAAAATGTCCAGACCGATTTTTTCAACAATTCTTATCGTCCTTGCCGTAGTCGTTTTCTTTTCTTTTGTCAACCCCACTTATGAAGAAGTAAGAGCCTTGTCGGAAGAAAGCGCCCAATTTGACAATGCTCTGAACCGCTCCAAAGAACTTCAGTCTGTCAGGGATGAGCTTTTGAGCAGATACAATACTTTTTCAAACGAGAATCTTGATAGAATTGAAAAACTTTTGCCCGATAATCTGGACAATGTCCGCCTGATTCTTGATTTGGACGGCATTGCCTCCAAATACGGAATGCTGATAAAAAATGTTTCCATCGCCGACAAAGAAGAAGAGACGAGCGGGGTCGTCCTCCCCCAAAGCCCCGTTGGAAAAATGGAGTTAAGTTTTGCCATGACCGGCTCTTATTCGGAATTCAAGAAATTTATGTCCGATTTGGAACAGAGCCTACGAATTGTTGACTTGAAGAGGCTTAGCTTCAAGCCCCAGGAGCAGAATGAAGATATTATAAACTTTGAGGTGTCCGTCAGGACATACTGGCTCAAATAAAGTAAAATGGCTCAAGCAAAAGCCCAAAATTTCCGATGAAAAATTTTTTTTCAAGATATAGAAATGTCATTCTTGCCGTAGCTATCGCCGTCTTGGTTTTCTTTTTGTATAAAACTTTTTTGTCGAATAGTGGCGAAAAAAGAGTTCTTTTGGGAACGGATAGCGCGGATAATGATGGGAGCGCGGCCTCCGGCCGGGAGTTTCTGACGACTCTTTTGGAGCTTCGTTCTTTGGAGCTTGACGAGAGCATCTTCAGCGACAGAGCTTTCGTCATCTTGCGGGATTTCAGCCGGGAAGTCTCTCCCCAGCCATCCGGCAGGCCCAACCCTTTTGCCGAGATAGGGAATGAGCCGGCCCCCCAAAACGAGCCTCTTTCTTCGGAGGCGCCCGAAGAGAAGCCGGAAAACGAGGAGCCGGGAAGCTCTCTGTAATTCATCATTGAACCGCCATATTTTTAGAATTAATTGACCTTTCATGGGTTTTCTCCAGATTCTCTCACAAAAAAAATTGATTAAAGAGACGGAAATCGCCGATGTTGAAAAAGAAGCGGTAAAAGAGGGCAAGAGCCTGGAGTTTGTTTTGATTCAAAGAGGCATTAACCCCGCCCAAATTCTTGAAGCCAAAGGCGATTATTTCAGTGTTCCCGTCAGAGTAATAGACGACCAGAAGATTCCCTATGAAATTCTGAAAATTATTCCGGAATCATCCGCCGCCCACTATAAATTTGTTCCCATCGGTCTTGAGGAAGGAGTTTTGGAAGTCGGGGTGGTTGACCCGAACAACATTGAGGCCAGAGACGCCCTGCAGTTTATCTCTAGCAAAGAAAGGATGCCGTATAAGATTTTTCTCATCTCCGAAATGGATTTTCAAAACATCCTTAATTCCTATAAAGGTTTGCGCGGAGAGGTTTCTAAAGCCTTGGGCGAGCTGGAAAGCGAATTGAAAGAAGACAGCCTCTCTCTTGAAGAGGAGAAGTCCGCCAATTCCAAAAAAGAAGTCAGAACCAAGTTGATTGAAGACGCCCCGGCCACGAAAATTGTGGCCACTATTCTGAAATACGCCACGGAGGGAAACGCTTCCGACATTCACATTGAACCTTTGGATGAAAGCGTTAAAATCCGCTTCAGAGTTGACGGACAGATGCAGACCAGCCTTGTTCTGCCAAAAAATATCTTGAATCCCGTGGTTGCGAGAATCAAAGTTCTCTCCAATATGAAGCTTGACGAAAAAAGAAAGCCCCAGGATGGCAGATTCGCCGCGCACATCAGCGGACGGAAAATTGATTTTCGCGTTTCCACTTTTCCGACATACTATGGGGAAAAAGTTGTCATGAGAATTCTGGATTCGGAGAAAGGAGTGATAAAACTTCAGAACCTCGGGCTTTCCCGGCGGAATCTGGACTTCATCAAAAACGCCATCCAAAGGCCTTACGGCATGGTCTTGATTTCCGGGCCGACCGGCTCCGGCAAGACCACGACTCTTTATTCAATGATTAACGAGCTTGACAAGGAATCAAAAAATATTCTCTCTTTGGAGGACCCTGTTGAATACAACATTCCTGGAATGAATCAATCTCAAATCAGGCCGGAAATCGGCTATACCTTTGCCACCGGTCTTCGCACCACTTTGCGTCAGGACCCGGACATTATTATGGTGGGCGAGATTCGGGATAAGGAAACGGCCGGTCTGGCCGTTCAGGCGGCTCTGACCGGGCACTTGGTGCTTTCCACCATTCACACCAATAACGCTATCGGCGTTATCCCGAGACTGGTGGATATGGGAATTGACCCCTACCTTATCGCTCCCACCCTCATTTTAGCCATGGCCCAAAGGCTGGTTAGGACTCTTTGTCCGGAGACGGGTAAAGAAAGGCCGGTGGAAGGAAGCCTGAAAGCGATGATAGATAAACAATTCAGCGATTTGCCGGAAGTTTACAGAAAGGAAATAGGCGACATCAAAAGCGTTTACGAAAGGGAAGAAACGCCCGAGTGCCCGAGCGGGACAAAGGGCCGGACGGCCGTTATGGAAGTTCTTAAGATGACCAGGGGGCTTGAAAGGACGATTCTCCAAAATCCGACGGAACAAGAAATCGTAAAAGAGGCCCGCAAACAGGGAATGTTGAGCATGCTGGAGGACGCCATTATCAAGTCCTCGCAAAAACTTGTTCCCTTTGAGGAAGTTAATACTCTTCGGGCCGGCGCCGATGATATTATTTTATAGCGAGAGCTCGCTCTTTTGGTTATAATTGGCTTATGCCCTTAAAGAAAGTTTACAAAGTTTTAATAATTGACGACGACAAGTTTCTTCTGGATGTTTACTCCGTCAAATTTCGCGAGCTGGGGCATACCGTCGTCGCCTCTTTCGGCGCCGAAGAAGCTCTCCTCAAAATAAAGGCCGGTGATAATTTCGACGCTATCCTTCTGGACATCGTTATGCCCAAGATGGACGGCTTTGAGTTTATGTCCGAATTGCGGAAACAAAATCTGGCTAAAAACTCGGCTCTTATTGTTTTAACGAACCAGGGAGAGCAGAAAGATGTGGATAGGGCCAAGGAATTTGACATTGACGGCTATCTGGTTAAAGCAAGCAGTATTCCTTCGGAAGTTCTGACGGAAGTCTTAAAAATAATTGAAAAGAAAAATTCCCAATGACGAATTCTCAAGAGACTTTGGAAAGGCTGATTGCAGTCTTGATAACGGATAACGCCTCCGACCTTCACCTCTCGGTTGGACGCTATCCAACCGTCCGTGTTTCCGGTGACCTTATTCCGCTTCAAAAAGAAAAGGTCTTAACGGAAGAAGATACCCTCGGTTTTCTTTCCGCCCTTCTGCCGGAAGACAAAAAAAAGGCATTTCTTCAAAAAAAGGACATAGATTTTTCATACTCTTTCAAAAAGGAAGCCAGACTGCGGGGCAACGCTTTCTACCAGAAAGACGCCATCAGCATCGCTCTTAGGCTTATTCCAAGAGTGGTCGGGACATTCCAAGACCTCCACCTGCCTTCAATTCTTGAAAATTTTGCCGGCAGGAAACAGGGCTTTTTTCTGGTCGTCGGCCCCGTCGGCCAGGGCAAGTCAACGACCCTTGCTTCCATGATTGAGTTCATCAATACAACCAGGACAGAGCATATCCTGACCATTGAAGACCCGATTGAATATTTTTTTGACCAAAAAAAATCAATCATTGACCAAAGAGAGGTTGGCCTTGATACCGAAAGTTTCGATCAGGCTTTGAACAGAATGTTTAGACAAGACATAAATGTCGGAATGATTGGCGAGATGAGAGACCCGGATACTATCGCCACCGCCGTGACGGCGGCGGAAACCGGTCATTTGATTTTATCCACACTTCACACCAACAACGCTTCACAGACCATTGACAGGATAATAGACTCTTTTTCCGGACCGGAACAAGCCCAAATTCGCTCTCAATTGGCCGCCAGTTTAACGGGCATTTTCTCCCAAAGGCTCGTTAAAAGAGTTTCGGGAGGCAGAATTCCGGCTTATGAACTTCTCATCAACAATAAGGCCGTCTCTAACCTGATAAGAGAGGGTCGAACCCATGAAGTTGACAGCATTATAGAAATCAGCTCCGACATCGGGATGATAAGCATGGAGCGTTCTCTGGCGAACTTGGCCAGAGAAGGCGAGGTTTCTTTGGACGAGGCTCGGCTTCATTCCCTTAATCCGGCTTTGCTTGAGAAATTGATGTAGTTATGATTTTCAAATATAAAGTTATTGACAAAGAGGGGGCGGAGAAAGACGGAACGATTGACGCCGTAAGCAAGGATGTCGCCATCACGTCGCTTCAAAACAGAGGTTTCGTCGTCATTGCCGTCAATAGTTTTGACGAAAAGGTCCCGTTTCTCAAAAGAAGCATTTCCATCTTCAGTCCCGTTAAGTCAAAAGAAGTTGTCATTCTTTCGCGCCAAATTGCCACGCTTTTTGAGGCTCAAGTCTCGGCTCTAAGGGTTTTCAGACTTCTCTCGGCCGAGTCGGATAATCCTTATCTTGGCGAAGTCTTGGTTGAGGTGGCCGATGACCTGCAGGGAGGAAGTTCTATTTCCAAGGCTTTGGAAAAACACCCCAAAGTTTTTTCCGGATTTTATACGAATATGGTTCGCGCCGGAGAGGAGTCGGGAAAACTTGACCAAGTTTTTGCCTATCTTGCCGACTATCTGGACAGAAACGACGAAATCACCTCAAAGGCCAAGAGCGCCCTCATTTATCCGGCCTTCATTATTGTTACTTTCGTGGTAGTGATGATTCTGATGTTTACGACGGTTATTCCCAAAATCAGCGCCGTTCTTCTTGAGGCCGGCCAAGACATACCCATTTACACGAAAATTGTTATGGGCATCAGCTCGATTTTAGTCAATTACGGAGTCTTTCTTTTGATTCTCTTAATCGTGGGAGGATATTTTTTGTTTAGATACATAAAAACCGAGACGGGGAAAAAATACATTTCCAGCCTTGAGCTCTCGATTCCATATGTCGGGGACCTGTATAAGAAACTCTATCTGTCAAGAATATCGGACAATATGAACACCATGCTCATCTCGGGCATTTCAATGATTAAAGCCCTTGAGATAACTTCAACGGTTGTTGACAATGAAAGATATAAGGAAATTCTAGAAAGAGCCGTGGAAATGGTTCGTTCCGGCTCAACTGTTTCTGAAGCCTTGTCCGGATACGACGAGATACCGGGTATTTTGGTTCAGATGGTCCGCGTCGGAGAAGAGACTGGCAAGTTGGGGGAAATTTTGGAGACTTTGTCTAAATTTTACAGCAGGGAGGTTAACACCGCGGTTTCTACTTTGGTTGACCTTATTGAGCCCGTTATGATAGTTCTTCTTGGTCTCGGCGTCGGTCTTATCCTGACTTCCGTTCTTGTGCCGATTTATAACATTTCTTCGGCTGTTTAACATAAAAGCCTCTCGTCAAACCCCGCCTTGGCCCAATGTCTCTCTTGTCGCAAAGAGCCACGGATTAAGGGGTTTTTATCAAAGCAAGGTCTCTCTAAATGTTCAAATTTCAGTAAAAAAGACCGCAGTAAAGCTATATAATTTGGAGAATCTCAAACACAATAACCCGAAAGATGGCGGTTTTCGTCCGGAGAGGTTATCCACAAACCTTATTATTGGCCTTTTTTTAGGTTTATATTAGGTTTATAATACTGTTGAGCTTAGCTCAAACATTAAAAACCGATGGTCGATATTTTAAATCTATAAAATCATAGCTATGAAAACTAGAAGTTTTAGACGAGGTTTTACGCTTATTGAGTTGTTGGTCGTTATTGCCATTATCGGAATTCTTTCTTCGGTCGTTTTGGCTTCCTTGAATAGCGCCAGAGAGAAATCGCGAGACGCCAAGAGAATTTCGGATGTCAAGCAGTTACAGCTTGCTTTGGAACTTTACTTTGACACAAACAATAACTACCCGACAGCTGTTTCTGCGGGGAATCTTGTAACTCCGGGATACATTTCAGCTATTCCGACCGACCCGTCAACGGGAGGTGTTTACCTATACGCCGCTCTCGGTTCGGGGTCCACTTGCTCAAGTTATCACCTGGGCGCGACTCTAGAGAATTCAACGCACACCGCGCTTAATTCCGATGCCGATGTTGCGGCAGGAACTGTCTGCACCGGCAGCCTCGCGGACTTTGACGGAACCGCTTCCGCGGTTTACGACGTTAAGCCTTAGTCATCGTTCGGCTCTCTGGAAAACCCTTTCGCCAAAAGCGGAGGGGTTTTTCCTTTGTTGAGGTATAATTGACAAGACGATGCTTATTGAAAAGCGAATTTTAAAATTTTACGGCGGTAATTTGTGTTAACCGGAATTTTTGTTTTCATTTTTGGTCTGATTGTCGGAAGTTTCCTGAATGTTGTCATTATCAGATACGGCAACCGCTTTTTTTCCTCTCCTCGTTCGGAATGCTTTTCCTGCTCGCATCCTTTGGCTTTTTTTGACCTCCTCCCGGTTTTGAGTTTTCTTTTTCTTGGAGGCAGATGCCGTTACTGCCAAAGCAAAATCTCTTGGCAGTATCCTTTGGTTGAACTTTTGACGGCCCTTCTTCTTCTTTTTTCTTACTTGAAACTCGGCTTCTCGCCGGAGTTTTTCTTCAGCGCTCCCCTTTGGCTTTTGTTTCTAAGCGTTTCCGCCTATGACTTGAGACATAAGATAATTCCGGACGGTCTTGTTTACGCTCTGATAATTTTCAGTTTCGGATATATGTTTTTTTTCCGTTTTGAAGCGTCGCCATTTTTAAGTATTTTCTCCGGACCGGTCATCGCTTCCCCCTTTCTTTTTTTGTGGCTTATCTCCGACGGGCGGTGGATGGGCTTCGGAGATGTCAAATTGGCGCTTTCCATCGGGTGGTTTCTGGGCTTAGCCCAGGGCTTTTACGCTCTGGTTTTTGCTTTTTGGGTCGGAGCTTTGGTCGGGCTTTTCTTAATTTTTTTGAAGAAGACCGGAGATGTCGGTTTGTCACCGAAATTAAAAAATCTTACAATTAAGAGCGAAATACCTTTTGCGCCGTTTTTGATTATCGGGACGCTGATCGTGTTTTTTCTGGAGCTAAGCCCTCTTGATATCTTTCTTCTCTGATGATTGCACTTTTAAAAAAATTTAAAGCAAAAAATCTCACGGCAAAACCGAACTTGCTATCCGGCTTCAGCCTTATTGAGCTTCTGATTGTCTCCTCCATTTTTGCTTTGATTACTTCCATCATAATGATTCGTTTTTCTTTGTTTAACAACAGGATTTTAACCACCAATCTGGCCTACGATATCGCTCTTTCCATCAGGCAGGCCCAGACCTTCGGTATAAATGTCAGAGGAGTTGATTCCGGTCCGGGAACGATATTTTCCGCCGGCTACGGTCTTTATTTCGCGAGCGGCAACAAGACGGAGTATGTTTTTTTTGCCGACAACAATAATAATAAAAAGTACGAGTCTCCGGAGCTTTTGGAAACGCTTCGTCTCTTCGGCGGATATGCCATCAAAGATATTTGCGCCGAATCCTTGGGGGCAAGCTATTGCTTTTTAGACGGCGGCCTTCCCAACCTTTCCATTGTTTTTACCAGACCGGAACCGGACGCTTCCCTCAAATCTTTCGGTCCGAGCAGAACATATGAAAAAGCTTCACTCGTCGTGACCTCGCCCCAGGGAGACGAAAGAACGGTTGATGTTTATTTAACGGGGCAAATTTCCATCCGGCAAAACTAAAATGAGATTTCAATCCAACAGACAAAAAAACGCGGGCTTTACGATTGTGGAACTGATAGTCTCAATGGCTCTTTTCATTGTTGTGACTTTAATTAGCATAGGGGCTCTCTTGAGCATTGTCGGAGTTAATAAAAAAACGCAATCTTTGAAATCGGTCGTGAACAATATAAATTTCGCCGTTGAAAGCATTTCAAAATCCATGAGAGTCGGAAGCAATTACCATTGCGAAGATGTCGTGGGAGAGATTGTTCCTCCGAACCTGGACACTCCTCGCGATTGCTCCGCCGGCGGAAACTTTGTCGCTTTTGAATCGAGCGGAGGAAACAGGGATTCTTCATCCGACCAAGTTGTTTTCAGGCTGAACGGCGCCCAAATTGAGCGCTCCGTTGACGGGGGGGCATCTTTTGTCGGAATGACCGCGCCCGAGGTTGTTATCACGGAAAATACCGGACTGCGCTTTTATGTCCTGGGCGCTCCGACCTTTGATGCTCTTCAGCCCAAGGTCATTATTGTCATTCGGGGGGAAGTTGACCTTGGTCCCAAGGCCAAGACGAATTTTGATATTCAGACATCGCTCTCTCAAAGAGAGCTTGGAAGCTGATGATTTTTGAACGAATAAAAACAAAAGGTTTCCTCGACCGGAAAGACTCTCGCGGTTTTTCGCTTATTGAGACTCTGGTGGCCATAACCATTCTTCTTGTGGCCGTCGGAGGCCCTTTGACGATTGCCCATCGTGCTTTATCCGATGCCAATATTGCCAAAAACCAGACAATTGCCATTTTTCTGGCCCAGGACGCCATTGAATATATCAAAAATATCAGAGACGAGAATAACATAAATGAAAATGCATGGCTCTCCGGACTTGAATCCTGCGGCACAGGCTGTGTCGTTGACTCCGCAAATGACACCGTCTCAACTTGCTCGGGGGGTTGCCCCAAATTGCGTTTCAATGAATCAACGGGTCTTTACGGGCAGAACTTGGCCTGGGATGAAAGTATTTTTACAAGGACGGTTACAATTACCGAGTTGAACGATAACGAGATATTGCTTTCCGCGAATATCAGCTGGCAAAACGGCATTCTTCCGAAAAGTTTTTCCGTTGATGAAATTATTTTAAATTGGAATGTCAAATAATAAAAATCAGGTTAAGGCGATTAAGAGAATGAAATTAAAAAGCAAAAAAGGTTTTACTCTGCTCTTTGCCTCACTCATAGCAAGTCTCCTCTTGGCTATCAGTACGGGCATTTTTAACATTGTTTTCAAAGAACTTATTTTGGCTTCTTCGGCCAGAGAATCCCAGTTTGCCTTTTACTCTTCCGACTCCGGCATTGAGTGCGCCTTATTTTGGGATTTAAAGGGAAAGGTTTTTGCCACCTCAAGTCTTTCCGCTCCGACGCCCGCCGGCACGAAGTGCAACAACCAGGATATTACGATAAGCGATGAATGGGACGTCTCAACCGGAGCAAATTCCGCCGTGACCCTTTTCAGCCTTAATTTTCCTCCGGAGCCGTATTGCGTCACCGTTACCGTCAAAAAAGAAGGAGATGATACGACTTTGGAATCCAGGGGTTATAATACTTGCGACACCTCAAACCTTCGCCGAGTTGAAAGGGGGCTGAAAGTTGAATACTAAAAAAATGCCCGAACAAAGAGATAAAAAAAGGAAAAAAATCGAAAAGAGGTACAAAGAACTCCAAAAGCTCGTTCAACATCATCAACACCTTTATCACGAAAAAGATTCTCCGGAGATCTCTGACGAAGTCTATGATTCTCTGGCCGAAGAATTGCTCCGGATTGAAGAGAAGTATCCGGAATTAAAAATAGAGGGGAGCGCAAGCGAGAGAATCGGCGGGAAGCCCGCCACCTCGTTTTGGAAAATCAAGCATAAAATCAGACAGTGGTCGTTTGACAATGTTTTTGATTTTTCCGATCTTCAAAAATGGGAAGAGAGAATAAAAAGACTTCTGAAAAAAGAGGGCAAGAAAACCGAAGACATTACCTACGCCTGCGAGATGAAAATTGACGGGCTGAAAGCCGTTCTGACTTATGAAAAAGGAAAGTTAATCACCGGAGCGACAAGAGGCGATGGCATCACGGGTGAGGATGTGACCAATAATCTTAAAACCATAAAAAGTATTCCTCTGAAACTCTCTTCTCCCATAGATTTGGTGGCGGGGGGAGAAGTTTGGCTCTCCGGCCGGGAATTTTTGCGCATAAACGGAGAAAAGAAAAAAAAAGGCCAAGCGGAGTTCGCCAACCCTCGGAACGCCGCAGCCGGAACAATAAGACAACTTGACCCCAAGGTGGTTGCTTCCAGAAATTTGAATACTTTTATCTATGACATTGATTTTATAAGCTTCATTATAAGCTTCAAACATCAAGCTCCAAGATTCAAGAAACCCGCTACGCAAGAAGAAGAACTGAAAATATTAAAAAAGCTCGGGTTCAGCGTAAATCCCAACTTCAAAGTTTGTAAAAACCTGAAAGAAATTCAAGATTTTTATGAGGAGTCTTTGAAAAAGAAAGCCAGATTTGATTACGGGGTTGACGGCATAGTCGTTAAGGTTAACGACATAGAGTTTCAGAAGGTTCTTGGCCATACCGGCAAATCGCCCCGCTTCGGCGTAGCTTATAAATTTCCGGCGCTTGAAACCGCCACGGTTGTTGAGGATATTCTTCTTCAGGTCGGCCGAACGGGAGTTATTACGCCGGTGGCTAAACTTAGGCCTGTTTTGATAGACGGCTCAACCGTTTCTCGCGCCACTCTTCATAACGAGGATGAGATAAAAAGACTTGATGTCAGAATAGGAGATACGGTAATTTTGCGAAAAGCCGGAGATGTTATTCCGGAGATTGTGCGGGTTCTGCCGGAACTCCGAAGCGGCTCCGAGAAGGCGTATAAATTTCCGAAGCGCCTAAGCGCCTGCGGAGGCGAGGGTCTGATTGAACGCCTCGTCGGGCAAGCGGCCCACAGATGCGTCAATAGAAATTCATTTGAGCAACTTAAAAGAAAATTTCATTATTTTGTTTCAAAGAAAGCTTTTAATATAGACGGCCTTGGCCCGAAAATCGTAGACAGATTTCTGGAGCTGGGGCTTGTGACGGATTTTGACGATATCTTTACTCTCCAGTCCGGAGATATTTTGACTCTGGAAGGATTTAAGGAAAAATCGGTTTCAAATTTACTGGAGGCGATTAAAAAAGCGAAAAGTGTCAGCCTGGCCAGATTTTTAGTCGGGCTTTCCATTGATCAAATTGGGGAAGAAACGGCCATTGATGTGGCGGAACACTTTGGAAGTTTGCAGAAAATCAGGAAGGCCGGATTGGCAGAGTTTGAAGCAATTGAAGGCGTGGGAAATGTTGTAGCCGGCTCAATTTGCAGTTGGTTTGGGAATAAAGAAAATTCCGAGTTAGTTGATAGGCTTTTGAAGCATGTCAAAATAGAAACCTCCCCCCACTTGGGAGTTGAACTCCCAAGTGGGAAGATTTTTGGGAAAACTTTTGTTTTGACCGGAACTCTGGGGTCTATAACAAGAGACGAAGCCAAGGAAAAAATCCGCTCTCTCGGCGGCAAAGTCTCAAGCTCGGTCTCAAAACAGATCGACTATGTGGTAGTAGGCGCTGACCCAGGTTCAAAATACGAGAATGCTAAAAAATTGGGAGTGAAAATCATAAACGAAATAGAGTTTAAAAAACTGCTAAAATAACCTAAAAATGTCAACACCCGATGTTGACATTTTTGGGTGCATACGATTATAATCATCCTGTAATGCAAAGAAACAACATTTTTGCTGAAGGGGAATATTACCATGTTCTTGGTAGGGGTAATTACAAACAGAAGATTTTTCTAAACAATGATGACCACATAAGATTTATATTTCTGATTCTCTTTTTACAATTACCGAAAATTTATTCTGATATCGGAGATCAAGTCTATGGATATAAAAAACATGGTCAGTTCAGGACAAAATATACAAAAAAAGATCTTAAAGATAGATATGTAGAGCTTGTTAGTTTCTGCTTAATGCCTAATCACTATCACCTTATAGTTAAGGAAAGTAAAGAAGGAGGAATTTCTCGTTATATGCAGAGAATTTTAAACTCGTTTACAAAATATCATAATATTAAGCATGAAAAAATCGGCCATTTGTTTCAAGGGCCCTTTAAAGCCGTGCGTATGGAAGACAACGAACAACTACTTCACCTTTCAGCATATGTTCATTTAAATCCTAGAGAGTTGAGTAGATGGAAAGGGAGGGAACTACAATATCTTTGGTCTAGCTATCAAGATTTTTGCTCTAATAACAGATGGGGTGAGTTGCTAAGACCGAATATAATTGTTGAACAATTTGGTAGTGTTAATGACTATAGAGATTTTGTTGAAGAAAGCGGTGTAAAAGAATTCAAAGAGTGAAAAGTATCAACATCGGGTGTTGACAGATTTTAGAATAGGTCGGTAGGCGGCTCTGTATAGCGATGTATTTTGTACGACAAACGTACTTGGATAGTATATAATCTAAAACAGAAAAAGCTCAAGCGAGGTTCCGGCATAAGGCTGGAGTGGGGTTTGAGCTAAAGGAGAAGAGAGAATGGCAAGCAAGAATACCCCGACTGCAATCGTCAGTGGAGCATACTGGGCGGCGAACTTCTTTGAGAAGCTTGCCTCTGGTCTCCGCTCTCGCGGCTGGGAAGACGAGCGCATTCACGCGCTCGTGACTCAGCAGGGTGCGGAGGAGATGGGTCGTGGTGTCGCGGCTTTCGTGGACGCGATCGCCGGCCCTTCCGTCCCGACGTTCGACCCGGCCACCGGCACGTTCCGGTGGGAGGTCGACTACGACCAGTCGATTGCGGAGAAGACGGCCGAGAGCGAAAGGGATTCGAAGTCACTGGCGTGGGTCACCGACTACGCTAGCGACGCGAAGTTCCCGGACAATCGCTCGGGGAAGCGGGTCGTCGCCGGCCGCATCAAGTACTTCAACAAGAGCATGGGCCAGGACGAGATCAGGCAGTGGGCCTGGGACAACAACAAGATACTAGCCCGCCCTAAGGAGCTCATCAACTTCTCGCGGGCGTTCCCGCGCCCGGCGCTCGACAACGACATGCCACTTGCGGCGCCCGGCCAGTTCTGGACGGACGCCGACGGCGACCGTCGCTACCTTTGCTTGAACCACGTCGACACCGGGCGTGGCCTGAGCCCCGAGTGGCTCCACCCGACTGAGGAGTGGCCCGGCTACTGGGGGTTCCTCGTCCTCGACAAGTAACTTGGTCCTTGACACTAAGAATCTTGGGTCTCTCAGACCTTTAAAACTTAGTCCTTGGACGCGGCCAATTCTGGCCAAACGCTCTCCCGATATGCGTACAACGGGCACCCCAACCGAAAGGAAGGGGTGTTTCTTATTTTTTGATATACTAATCTTGAAATGTCAAAGGCTCGGCCTTTGACATTAAGATCTTATTCCACAAATAAAGGAATTCTTAAAGAAAGGATTAAAACGAATTAAAACTGAAACTTCATCTCCAGAAACTTTTCATCAAAACTCTCTCCTCTGAAATGTCAAAGGCTCGGCCTTTGACATTAAGATCTTATTCCACAAATAGAAGCTTGACCAAGATCTATGAGTTGTCTTTTATCCTTTATACCTAAGACTTAATACTTTATACTTACTCTTATGATAGGTAAGAATGATATAGAAAATCTTTCCAAATTGGCAAGAATTGAGCTTGATGAAGAAGAAAAGAAAAGTTTGGCCGAGGATATAGAGAAAATTCTTTCTTTTGTTGAGCAAATTAAAGAAGCTGGAGGAGAAATTCAGACGGAGCCGGCAGTCGGCAAGTTGAGAAACATTATGAGAGAAGACAAAAATCCTCATAAAAAAGGCATTCATACCGAAGAGCTTTTGGAAACCGCTCCGGAGAGGGAAGGAGCATACATAAAAGTTCAGAAGATATTATGATTGATTTGAATAATCTGACAATCAAGAAAGCTCATCAGGCGATGAAAGCGGGAGAATATTCTTGCTTGGATTTAACCGGCGCTTATCTAAATGAAATTGAGAAAAAAAACCCCAAACTAAACGCCTATCTGGAAGTTTTTACGGAAAGCGCTCTGAAAGAAGCTAAAATTGCCGACAAAAAATTTAAAGAAGGAACGGCCACTCTTTTAACCGGTATTCCCATAGCCGTGAAGGATAATATTTTAATAAAAGGTAAAATTGCCAGCGCCGGCTCAAAGATTTTGGAAAATTACAAAGCGACATATGACGCCACCGTTGTCAAAAAACTGAAAAAGGAAAAAGCGGTCTTCTTGGGGCGGACTAATTTGGATGAATTTGCCATGGGCGCTTCCACCGAAAACTCGGCTTTTGGCGTGACTAAGAATCCTCACGACATTGAAAGGGTCTCCGGCGGTTCTTCCGGCGGTTCAGCCGCGGCGGTTGCCGCGAATCTTTGTCTGGCGGCCCTTGGCAGCGATACCGCCGGCTCTATCAGACAACCGAGCTCTTTTTGCGGAGTTGTCGGCTTAAAACCGACATATGGAGCTGTTTCGAGATATGGCTTAATAGCTCTCGGTTCTTCCCTTGATTGCATCGGTCCGATTGTAAAAAATGTTCGCGATGCAGAAATTATCCAAGAAGCAATTAAAGGATGGGATAAGTCGGACAGCACATCTCTCCGCGAAGTCAAAAGTCAAAAGTTAAAAATTGAAAAGTCCAAGTTTACTGTTGGTGTGCCAAATATTCGGCTAACCGATGGACAGATAAAATCAGAGACACTAAAAAACCTTGAAGAAGCCATTGAAAAACTCAAGTCTCTTGGATATAAGGTCAAATCAATTGAATTGCCAAATTTGAGGTATGCCGTTCCCGCCTACTATATTATTCTACCCGCCGAGGCTTCGGCCAACCTTGCTCGATATGATGGAGTGAAATATGGTCTTCGGGAAAAAGGAGAAAATCTGATGGAGACCTATTTCAAGACAAGAGGCAGAGGTTTTGGTCCCGAAGTCAGAAGAAGAATATTTATCGGCACCTATGTCTTGTCGGCCGGTTATTTGGACGCCTATTATAATAAAGCTAACGCCGTCAGAGATTTAATTAAGAAGGATTTTGAAAAGGCTTTTGAAGAAGTCGACCTTATTTTGACTCCAACTACGGCAGGTCCGGCTTTTAAGATTGGTGAGAAGTCGGCAGACCCCGTGCAAATGTATTTGGAAGATATTTTTACGGTGCCCGCAAACCATACGGGATTGCCGGCAATCTCCATCCCATACGGCCAAGCGGAAGAAATGCCTCTGGGTATCCAGTTTATTGCCTCTCACCAAAACGAGAGTCTTTTATTCAAAGTAAGCAAAGATTTTCTTGGAGAAAAAGATTAAAATTAGTTTTGGAAAGTTTTGTCATTCAAGATCTATAAACGCTTACCTTGATTAAAAATTAGAAACTGAAAACAAATCCATTATGGACATTATCAGATTTCTCAACCTTAGATATTTTTTCAACAAAATCTATGAGATTTTTACCGGCGCTTCCGGCTCCGGCGCCGAGGGGCTTTCTTTTTTTGAAAGGCTTAAACTTTTGTGGGAACTCGGAGCGCCTTACATAGAAACCTTGTCCATATATTTGTCGCTTTTATTTATCGTCTTCTTTATCTATTCATACATCAGGCTGCAGCAGGTTAAGGCCGAGGAAGAAAAAGCTCTGAAAGAAAGATATCTCCCCCGAGAAGAAGACAAAAAAAAGAATGAAGAGTGGGAGAAAATTACGGCTCTCTTGGAGTCTCAAAATCCCAATGATTGGAGGCAGACCGTCATCCTTGCCGATATTATGCTTGACAAGCTTGTGACTACTCAAGGATACGGAGGAGAAACTTTAGGCGAAAAGCTGAAATCAATAGACCCTGCCGATTTTTTAACGCTTAATTCCGCCTGGGAAGCTCACAAGATTAGAAACAGAATTGCCCATGACGGAGGAGATTTTGTCTTGACCGGCCGAGAAGCCAAAAGGGCTGTGGGGCTTTTCGGGGAAGTTTTCCGGGAATTTGGGATTATCTGAAACAGGCGGCTTCTTTTCTTCGCATTGACTTTTTTTGTGGGAAGACTACAATAGTCAATACCTCTTCTGGATGATACATTGGATGAGGTTAAATAAAACACATATGTAAAACCTTAGCTTAACTGAATATAAGGGGGCATATGTGGGCGAATGTTCCTTGAAAATTTAGACAAAGGAAACGATAAAAAATATCGTTTTTTCTTTTGTCCTGTCTATTGTGAACCAATTTTTTTGTCTGAAAATTCAAAAATTTTGGTATTCATTTAATTTAGAGTTTGATCCTAGCTCAGGATGAACGCTGGCGACGTGGATAAGGCATGCAAGTCGAACGCCCAGCCCATTCAGTACTTTAGAGTTATTATGTTTGTATGTACTATGTTTATGTTTTGAAGAGAGCAGAGTCTTCTTCAGAAATTTATATAGGATATACATCTGACTTAAAAAGGAGATTTCACGAGCACCAGAAGAAGAACAAGTCTTTTACTGGTGAAAGAGGAAGGTGGAAACTCATATACCATGAATCCTATCTTTCTGAAGAAGATGCGCAAAGAAGAGAAAAGATGCTTAAGAAGCACGGTTCTTCAAAGCATCATCTCAAGTCAAAAATTAAAAAGTCTTTAGAGTCTTGAATGGGCTGGGAGTGGCAAACTGGGTAGTAACACGTGGGAACTTGCCCCCGCCACAACGATAACTTGAAGAAATTCAAGCTAATAGTTGATGGTCTCGAGAGAGTAAAGGAACTTGTAAAAGAGTTTCCGGGCGGGGAGAGGCCTGCGGGCTATCAGCTTGTTGGTGGTGTAATGGACCACCAAGGCTATGACGGCTAGGGGAGGTGAGAGCCTGACCCCCACCATTGGCATTGAGATACTGGCCAAACACCTACGGGTGGCTGCAGTCGAGAATCTTCCGCAATGCACGAAAGTGTGACGGAGCGACGTCGCGTGATGGATGAAGTCCTTAGGGGCGTAAACATCTTTTATGAGGGAGGAAGTTTATTGACGTTACCTCATGAATAAGGAGTTGCTAAACTCGTGCCAGCAGCAGCGGTAATACGAGTGCTCCAAGCGTTATCCGGAATCACTGGGCGTAAAGGGTCCGTAGGCGGTTCTTTTAGTCTTCCGTTAAAGCCCGGGGCTCAACCCCGGATAGGCGGAGGAAACGGCAGAACTAGAGGGTGTGAGAGGTTGTTGGAACTCATAGTGTAGGGGTGAAATCCGTTGATCTTATGAGGAACACCAAATGCGAAGGCAGACAACTGGCGCACTTCTGACGCTGAGGGACGAAAGCGTGGGTAGCGAATGGGATTAGATAATCCCGTCACCGCATTACAATAGTGACGAAGGTGTCTCTTTTCTGTGGCGACACAGAATTGTAAACCATCGACAAATTCAGGTTTAGCCCGGGTTTGTCGAAGGCTAATCTAGCTATATCGGTGAAACTCCATACAATAATGAAATTATTACTGGTTTCGTATGGACAACCCCGAGGGAAGTTGTTCGCCAATCGGCGAATTGACCCCGTAGAGACTATGAATTTGAGAAAAAGATAGTTGGCGCATTTTTGTTGCTGTATAGTTTTAACTTTAAATTAAAATATGCAACAAACAGATAAAAAATATGTGCCTTTGTCGGATAAAGCGAAACAAGTCATTCTCGGATCAATTCTTGGAGATGGTTCGCTTAAAATCCAAATCAAAAATTCTAATGCGAATTTACAAATTCGACATTCAGAAATACAGAAAGACTATCTTCTTTGGAAAGCAGAAATGCTTAAAGAGATAGCAACAGATAGTAGCATAAGTGTTCAAAAACCGGATGGTTATAGCAAAAGGAATAAGTGGCGGTTTAGCTCAAGAAGGCTACCCTCTCTTACCGAATTGCATCATCTGACACATGAACAGAACAAATTATGTATTAAACGTACGTGGCTTAATCAGATGACAGAGCTTGCGCTCACCGTATGGTGGTGCGATGACGGATCACTTATTAGTTACGGCGGCAGAAAGGGTGTATTTTGTACTGATGGCTTCAATGAAGCTTCGGTGAAGATACTCGCTCGCTATCTTAAAGTAGTGTGGAAAATAAATACCATTGTTGCTCATGTGTCAGCAAAAAAGGATGGTACAAAAAGTAAATATTGGCGGATATGGATAAGGTCTTCAGAAGAATTAAAGAAGTTTCTTAGAATTATTCTTCCGCACATACCTCTTTGTATGATTCAAAAAACACTACTCTTGTATAAAGATTCTCAATTTCAAGAACGCTGGATATCTGAGGTTATCCAATTAAGTGGCTATTCTCGTTCTGCTGTTGTAGCAGAATACAAAAAGAAAAAAGCCAGGTGGAATGCTTACAGATAAAGATATAGTCCGGACTCTATGGCAACATAGAGAGACAAGCAGAAATGACTTGTCCTCCGTAATTTTACGGAAGTAACAAAATCAACCCCAGTAGTCCACGCCCTAAACGATCCAGACTGGCTTTTCGGAGTATCGACCCTCTGAGAGGCGAAGCTAACGCGTTAAGTCTGGCGCCTGGGTAGTACGAGCGCAAGCTTAAAACTCAAAGGAATAGACGGGGACTTGCACAAGCGGTGGATCATGTGGCTTAATTCGATAGTAACCGAAGAACCTTACCAAGGTTAGAAACTTAGATGACGAACTTTAGAAATAAAGTTTTTCTCACAAGGACATCTAAGCAGGTGTTGCATGGCCGTCGTCAGTTCGTGATTTGAATTGTTCCCTTAAGTGGGGTAACGAACGCAACCCTCATTGCCTGTTATATGTGTCAGGCGAGACCGCCCAGCCTTTTGTTCAGAAAAATTTGTGAACAAAGGGCTGGGAGGAAGGTGGGGATGACGCCAGGTCAGCATGACCCTAGATATCTTGGGATGCACACGTGATACAATGGCTGTTACAACGGGTCGCGACGGGGTAACCCTGAGCCAATCCTAATAAAAACAGCCCCAGTTCGGATTGAGGTCTGCAACTCGACCTCATGAAGTCGGAATCGCTAGTAATCGCGGAACAGCTTGCCGCGGTGAATACGTTCTCAAGTCTTGTACTCGGGTCGCCGTGCGATCGTGTACACTAGCTGGTGATCTTTTTAAAAACAAGAAAGTCCAGCCAAAATACAATCACAATATTTTGAAGCAAAATTCCAGTCTGTCTCTGCGAAGAGGCAAGATGAAGGGGAAAAGTAGCATATCTTAGCTTGAATAACAGTAGAAAGGCTTATAACAAAGGATGACTCTGCGAGTACATGAGGAAATCTTTGTGATGACAAATGTTGTTGTAAGTGCAGTGTTATCGAGATAGGATAAAAAGGTGTTACGGTTACCACGGGAGATCTTGCATATTCCTCTCTGTGTAAAACTAACATTGAGGTATATTATATGACAACATATAATAGATGATATGCAAGAAGTCAGCAGAGTTCATAGTACCAAACGTAAACCTTTTGAGCGGAATCCCGCTCTAAAAGGACCGATTGGGAAGGAACAAATTCATAGGCAGAAACTTAATCCTCATTATGTTGCTGGATTTATAGATGGTGAGGGCTCATTCTCAATAAGTATAGTTAAACACAAGACTACTAAAAGTGGTTTTGATGTAAGGCCGGAATTTGAGATTGAAGTTCGTAAGGATGATCAAGAAATTCTTGAACGAATTCTTATCACTATTGGATGTGGGAAAATCTTTGATTGCTCATATGAGCGGTACGGATGGTTTCCACATGCCAAATATAAAATAACCAGTAACAAAAATTTGAAAGATTATTTATTTCCATTTCTGGACAGGTATCCTTTACAAGCAAAAAAGGCTCTGATGTATAAGAGATTTAAAATCATAGTATTAATGATTTTAAACAAAAAACATCTTAAGCCCAGAGGTTTAGAAAAGATATCAAAGATTAGAGATGAAATGCGTGCTTTAGGAAAAAAGCACGAACCTATGGAAACCGCTAGGGTACGGGAAAACCGTTTGCCCAGTGGTGTTGGAACATTTGCAAGTAATTGCATTTGTATTCAGATACTGCCCGTCAAGCCAAGGAAGCTGGGAGTACCCGAAGTTCCCATTTATTGGGGCCGAAGGTAAATTCAGTGACAAGGGTTAAGTCGTTTTATTACAGAACGTAATTTGCGACCTGTCAAGAGTAATCTTGACAGAAAAAATCAACTCATATCGGTGAAGTCTAAGGCTATAAATGCTTAAATGTATTTATGGCTAAGGTAATACCGAGGGAAGCTAAGAGGATCACATACTCATCTGAGATAAGAAAATTAAAAAAAGGAATGTTATGGCATTATGTCCATCGTCGAGAAAAACAAAGGCAGATACAGAATTAGTGTGTGGCAAAAGTATTCCAGGGATATATTTTTCTCTGTGATAAAAAACCACATTATCCCGTCGATGAAATATAAACTCGGATAAGTATGTGATTCTCTTAGAACCTGTAGAGACTGAAGTTTTGCGCAAGCAGAACTGAGATGGCGGTAGTCCTGGCCAAAGCCAGAAAAACGCTGCCATAAATGTTGATCCCCGATATCTCATAGGTATTGGGTGAAGGTATAGTCCATGCTATATGGAAACATATAGGTGAACATGAACAAGGTACGGCTACCGGAAGGTGGTCGTGGATTATTTCCAAATTGGAACGCTTTGTTTTCAAAACAAAGTTTACCGAGTCGATTACTTCTGTTTCAGGAGTAGGATTTTGGCTTAAAATCCTAAAAAATAAGCCTGCTTTGATAGATACGCATACTATTATCAGACAGGACAAAAGAAGGAACGATAAACAAAACCTCCCCGGTCTTTATGGGTCGGAGAGGTTTTGTTTTTATTGATTTTACGGAACATCTGCCATATAAAGGCATAGATATTGCAAAAGAAACCGATTTTTGAAAGAATGTCCTTTGTATCGGCGGTGGCGATTGCATAAGGCTCAAGCGAAAAATTTTAAAAAAGCAAAGCAAAAAAGCGGCCATTCCGGCCTTTATTGACACGGTATTAAAACAGAGGCGACTGTAGTTCAGTGGTAGAACGCTGTCCTCTCCCGCCCGCCTTGACTTCGCAAGATTTTTTGAAAACTATATATTGAAATATTGTTGAGATTACATAGTATGTAGCGTGGGCGTGTAGTTCAGTGGTAGAACGCTGTCCTGATAAGACAGAGGCCGTAGGTCC
>PCTS01000021.1 GCA_002771565.1 Candidatus Campbellbacteria bacterium CG22_combo_CG10-13_8_21_14_all_43_18 | reverse complement strand
GCCTTGCGCAAAGCCATAAAATCCCACGGCGGGCAAAAAGAAAAGGAAATGGATTTGTCCAAAAGTTGATGGTTCGTTCCAACTTTTTGGACAAATGCCTTAATGTCCTCAAAATTGTCGCCTTGCGATAATTTTTTGGCTTTCTGTATATCTAAAATCCAACTCCGCAAGAAGGGGAAAGAGTACTTGACCCCCTTACCCTTACCTTCCTTCCTTACCCTTGAAAAATCGGCGGAAATATGCTAAAAATAAACTCTTGAACGCGCTTTGGCGCGAACGAAACAAAGTTGGCGAAATTCAATCCAAGAAAAAAAGAAGAAAGACTGCGCGTAAACGAAGCCATCCGGGCAAGAGAGCTCCGGGTCCTCGGAGCCGAGGGAGAAAATTTCGGCGTCTTGGGAAGAGAAGAAGCCCTTTCTAAAGCGGAAGAGGCTAGTCTGGACCTGATAGAAATTTCTCCCGGAACTCTGCCGCCTGTTGCCAAAATTGCCGATTATGGTAAGTTTCTTTACGAGCAAAAGAAAAAAGCCAAAGAAGCCAAGTCTAAAGCCAAAAAAACCGAAACAAAGAATGTCCAGGTAAAAATAGGCACGGGCGAGCACGACCTGGAATTAAAAGCCAAGAAAGCTTCAGAGTGGCTTCGGGAGGGACACAGAGTAAAGTTTGATTTATATCTTCGGGGAAGAGCTAAATATATGGACAAAAAATTCCTTGAAGAAAGAATGAGCAGAATGTTGAAGCTCATCACCGAAGAATACAGGGTAGCGGTCGGACCTAAAAATAGTCCGAAGGGTATGACCGCCATTTTGGAAAAAAAATAAAACTAAACTGTAATTGGTGATATTAGAATGAAAATTGGTTGATTAGAATTACAATTCCATGACAAAGACAAACAAGTCTTACAGCAAAAGATTAACGGTAACAAAGAACGGAAAAATTCTTGCCAGAAGAAAGGGCGTGAATCATTATCTGGGAAAAGAACCGAGAGGCAAGCAACTCCGAAGAAAAAGAAGGATGGAAATCCAAATGACGACCACCGCCAAGGCGAGATTTCTTCGCGGTCTTTAGCGGCTAAAGATTAAAATAAGATTTATGACACGAGTAAAAAGAGGCGTAATCAAAAATAAACGCAGAAAAAATATTCTGGCAAAGACGAAGGGCTACAGAAATGCCAAAAAAAGCAAGAAGCGCCAGGCAAAAGAAGCGATTTTTCATGCCGGAACACACGCCTTTAACGACAGGAGGAAGAAAAAAAACGACTTCAGAAGATTGTGGCAAGTCAGAATTGGCGCCGCTTTGAAACCGCACGATTTATCATATAGCAAATTTATCAAGGCTTTGAAAGATAAGAAAATTGAAATTGACAGAAAAATTCTTTCCGAGCTTGCTAAAGACAACCCCGAAACATTTTCAAGAATCGTGGAAGAGGTTAAATAAATTCAAGATAAACCGGCCCCAAGCCGATCAGAGGCTCTAAATAAAAAGCGAGCCAACGCCTTGGCGATATTTCAAAACCTCCGGTTCCGAACCGGAGGAGAAAGGCTGTTGTTTTTGCCAAATCAGAGCTTCTAAAAAATCAGAGAGGGGAAACAAAACCCAAACTGCGGTTGACTCTAACCAGTTGATGAACTTTTCTGACAAGCTCTTCGGGTTCACTGCTGAAGACAACTCCGCCGCTTTGCCGGCCGGCGTTTATCAATTCTCTGATGGCTTCATCCGTCTGCCAAGGCCCTTCCAAAACACCGATGGGCTTGCCCTCATGATATGCGACCTCAAATTCGTTTATTGTTTCCATTTTGCCGCAACCGAAAATAACGGCGTCGGCCGAACGGCCGAGCATCATACTTCTGCCGGATGTTCCAAAACCGGTGTAAATAATAACATCCATATATTCAAGAGGCAGACGATAAACATCGGTATGCTCTTTCTCGGAAGAAGCGGGAGAAAGGCCGATTGATATACCGCCTTCTTCTTTGGCTCCCATGGAAGCCCAAAACGGAAAACCGCTCGCCGCGCCGGTAATGAGGACACTGCCCTGTCTTATTATCTCCGCTCCAAGTTTTCTGGCGGCCTCATAGGCCTCAAGCCCGCCGTAGCGCGGGTCGCTTGAACCGGAAATGCAAATTCTTGTTTGAACGCCTTTTTCCATTTGTCCAATTATTATAGCAACAAATTATTCATCTAAATATGGAGAAACCCCCGCGCAAAGCGGGGGTTTCGGAACGAGCTTAGGCCGGCTTGAGTTCATGGACAGACCATGAACTCAAGATTTTCATACCGAGGTAGGCATAGCGGACAAGAATGTCTCCTTTCATTTGTCCGTCGCCTCTCATTTCAACCTCCGAGATATCTATGATCTCGCCCGTCTGACCATTGGCCAGACAGACGACGAGCCCTCCAACATAGAGATCGGCTTCGCCGATTTCTACGGGGCAAAAACCAAGCTCTCTCGGCACGGGACCCCTCCTCCGAAGAAAATTCGTACAAAACTGGGCAGAGTTTATCACAAATTCAATCCAGAAAAAAGCTTTCTCCTTCTTTCGGAGAAAGCGCCTCTAAACCAAAGTTGTCTCTGATTTTCTGAACCAAAAACATAGCGGACCGAGGTTCGCCCATAACGACATATACTTTTTTAAGCTGGTTTGATTCTCCGGCCTTTTCAACAAATTCCAAAAGCTCATCCGAGCCTTTGTGTCCCGAGTAGCCGCTGATAGTTTCTCGCTCCGCCCTGATTTTTATTTTTTGATTTTCTATCATAACTTCTCCCGCGCCGTCTTGAATGATTCGGCCCAAACTTCCCGGAGACTGGTAGCCGACAAAAAGAATGGCGTTTTGAGGTTCTGACAGATATCTTTTCTCGTGGTGAATAATTCTGCCTCCGTGGCTCATGCCGGAACCCGCGATGATGATTTTGGGCGGTTTGACATTATTGATGGCTTTGGACTCCCCGCTTGACTCCGTAAATTTAAGCCGAGGAAAATCAAAAATTTTATCTCCCGATGAAATTTGTTCTTTGACGGCTCTTTTAAAATTGTTCTGCATTTCTTTGTAGAGGCGGGTAATCTTAATGGCAAGCGGGGAATCCAAAAAAACCGGCAGGCTCGGTATCTCGCCATTTTCTATCATATTGTTCAGCTCAAAGAGCATAATCTGCGTTCTGGACAGAGAAAAGGAGGGAATAAGAAGAACGCCCTTTTTTTTGATTGTTTTCAGAATTATGTTCTTCAGCTTTTCCTTGCGAAGAGAAATGTCTTCGTGATTCCTGTCGCCATAGACGCTTTCCATAATGAGATAGTCGGCATCAGTCGTAAATTCTGCGTCATTCAAAAGCGGAGCGGGAGAATTGCCCAAATCTCCGGAAAAGGCAACCTTTCGGGAATTGTATGATATTTCAATAATAGCCGAGCCCAGAATATGCCCGGCGTCCTTAAAAAAAGCCCTAAAACCCTTCCCCAAATTAAAGTCTTGGCGGTAAGGGACGGTTTTCCACAAGGACAGGGCTTTTTTTATGTCTTCTTTCCGGTAAATCGCCTCTCTTTTTGCCTCCAGCGCTTCTTTTAGGACAAATCTCAAAGAGTCCTTCAGCATAATTTCGGATATTTTCCTTGTCTCTTCGGTTGAATAAATTGTTCCGCCAAAGCCGTCGCGCGCAAGTTTCGGAATTCTTCCGATATGGTCGGCATGGGCGTGAGTTACGAGCAAAAAATCCACCGTCTGCGGGTCGTAAGCAAAATCCAGACAGTTCCCGTCTTCGCAAAAGTTTTTCCCTTGCTGAAGTCCGCAGTCAATCAGAATCTTCATTTTTTTGGATTCCAGCATAAAATTCGCGCCCGTAACGCTCCGAGCTCCGCCGTAAAAAGTCAGTTTCAAATCATTCATTTTTGTTTTCAATAAAATTAAAGACGAAATATCTGTAAGCAAAAAACAGACCGGCAATATCTGAAAGAATATCACCCGTCGTATCAAGCGCAAAACCTGGTTCAAGAAGCGTCTGCCAGATAAGGAGTTCAAAAATTTCCCAGGAAAACCCGAAGAGAAAAAGGGCCAAGCTCAAAAGAATTGCGGTTTTCTTTTTGGTGATTGGCGGACGGCCGAAAAGGCCGGAGAAAAAGTAAAGCCAGGAAAGATTAAGGCCGAGCCACAAGCCTCCTAAAAAATGAACCAGAAGGTCAAAATGCGGGAAAATCCAATAAAAGTAGCCGGAGAGAGCCCAATTATGAAGCAAAGCGGCGACAAGCGCCGTAATTAAAGAAAAAGTCAAAAGCTCTTTTTCTTTTTTCCTTTCAGAATTCATTCAATAAATATACGCGCCGAACCGAAACAAAATAATCCGCGCTGGGCGGATTACTCTGTAGGAGCTACTTGAAGTATTACTAACCTAGCGAAAACTAGGTGGGTGCCCTGAACGCCATGCCACGACAAGACGTTACTTCGAGATTCCCAAAGTAATTAATTTAGTCTAGATAATATAACAAGTAACTCCTGTTTGAATTATAACCCTTCCGGGAAAAGATTGTCACTAAAATCGGATAGCCCGAAACACTTTTCAAAAAAGTAAATAATCAAAATAGGTTAAAATAAGAATTTTTTAAAAGTTGGACAAAAACAAAAAAGAAATTCCGCCTCAAAAATTGCTTTTTTGCTGTGGATAAACTCGCTTGCAAGCGGGCCTTTGTTTGAGTTTTTTCTTTGGAGTCGGAAAAAACTACTTTTTTTCCTTTGTCTCCGGAAACATAACCATTTCATCAGATCTCTGATAGTCCCAAACGGCTTCGCTGTCTCCGAACCAGTGCTGAAACTCATGCGCCGCTTCCTCTTCGGTCTCGGAGGCATGGACAATGTTATAGATGGCTCTGTGGTCCCTGTTTGCCGAAATCGGAGAGTCAATGGAGAAATCCCCCCTGATTGTCCCGAGTTCCGCCTTTGAAGGAATGGTGTCTCCGACCAATTTTCTTGTCATTTCTACGGCGTGAATGCCTTTAATGGCCATGATAATTACCGGGCCGGAAGTCATAAAGTTAATCAGCCATTTTCTTACTTCCCTGCCCATTTCCAAAACATCCTCCGTGTCGTGCTCTTCTTTCATATTGTAGCCGTATTTCCGGTAGGTTTCTTTGGTTCTTTCTCCCAGCCTCCTGACCCATTCTTCATTTTTGGGATAATGATTGTCCACCTTGTCTTCTTCCGGTTTGAACATCTTCAAACCGATAATTTTGAGCCCGACTTTCTCAATGCGCAAGATTATTTCTCCGGAGAGACCTCTTTTGACTCCGTCCGGCTTGATCATCAGAAAGGTTTTTTCTTCTTTGGGATGTTTCATGTTTAAGTTATTAAAGTTAGAAAGTTTAGGACTCTGTCAGGATAACAGGGTTATCATCAGTTATCAATACGGTGTGTTCAAAGTGGGCGCTTCTTTTGCCGTCAGCCGTTTTTAGGGTAAAGCCATCGCTGTCCAGATAAATTCTTTTTGAACCTTCGTTTATGATGGGTTCAATGGCAATAACCATCCCGGGCTTTAGTTTTGGCCCCCTGTCCTTCGGGCCGATGTTCGGCACATAAGGCTCTTCGTGGACACTAAGGCCGAGGCCGTGTCCGCCTAAATCTTCCGCCGGAATAAAACCTTTGCTTCTGACATATTGCTCAATGACAAAGCCGATTTGTCCGACGGCATTGCCGGGCCTGGCTTTTTCTATGGCCAATTCCAAAGACTTTTGGGCTGAAAAGATAAGTTCGCGAGTTTTTTGGTCAATTTTTCCCACCGGCACCGTGATTGCCGCGTCGGTAAAAAGCTTTTCGTGAACCAGACCCATATCCAAAGTGACAATGTCTCCTTCTTTCAGGACATTGCCCCGCGGTAGTCCGTGGACAACCTCGTCATTAACGGAAACGCACAAAGCGGCCGGAAAAGGTTTCTTAAATCCTTCCGCCTCGTACCCGAGAAAGGCGGAAACATCGCCGTTTTCTTTGACAATGTCCATGGCCATCTGATTCAGTCTGCTTACTCTCATGCCGGGTCTGACCTCTTTTGCCACCAAATGTAAAATAGCGGAAAGCCTTCGTCCCCCTTCTCTAAGAAGCTCTATTTCTCTTTTTGTCTTAACTATCATTTTCCGAAAATCTTCTTTTTTATTGAGGTCTGGACTTCTTCAATTGTCTGTTCTCCGTTTATCTGATGATAGATAAAAGGCTTGCCTTCATTTTTCATATATAGAAGCGTCGGCACGACATTATCGTTATACCATTTCATTTTGTTTTCTATGTCTTCCATCCTGTCATCGTCGTTTCTGCCCCTTTCAACAAGCCTTTGGACAGCCCAGTCTTTTGAGACATCAAGATGGATGACATGAATTTCATCATATCCGTAATAAATCAGGGCTTTTTTAAGAGCAACGGCTTCTTCTTCTCTCCTCGGCACACCGTCAAGGATAATATGTTCGTCTTCTTTAAGATTCTCAACAAGAAGGTCGGACCAGACATAAATTGAAAGAAAGGCCGGTTGTAAAGCGCCGATGTCATTGACCTTTTTAGCCAACCTTGATGTGTATGAATCTCCCTGGACCAGTTTTCGGAATCTTGAACCTGATTCCAAATGAAAAATTTCTCTCTCCGGGTCAATTTCCCTTAATTTATCCATCAAGAGTTTAGTTTGCGTTCCCTTGCCGCAACCCGAACGGCCAATGAATATGTAGCTTTGTTTAGGCATCGCTTAAGTATAACACCGGAGAGCCGTGGATTAGAAACCGGGGTCTGAAAAAACGTTCAAAAACCAAGAGTCTAGATTCTGCCGTTCAAGATCCGATGTTGATAGATTAGATTATCATATATTTCAGAATGAAGAACGCCCCGCCCCGATGACCGTCGGGGCGGGGCGTGAGGGCTCAAGGTATCCAAGTGCTAGCACTTGGATACCTTGAGCCTAAAGGATCAGTTGCCTGCCTACGCCAAGGCTTCGGCAGGCGGGCGGGAGAGCACCTGGTTGCCGGCAGACCACCCGATCGGATCGTTGAGCGAGCAGACGAAGACGTACCAGCCGTCGCCGCTCCAGCGCGCGCTGACGGCGCGGAGGACGCCGTTCACATCCAACATGTATGCTATGATGGGCGTGTGGTCTCCCTCGGCCTCCTTCTCTGCCAGGGCCGACTTGAAGTCGGCCCAGCTGACCGCGGCTACTTCCTTATCGCCGAGAGCGGTGATGATGGCGGCGTCGCGCGAGCGTCGCGCGAGCTTACGGAGCGTCAACTCCTCGGCTCGCGCTCCCTCCGCGATACCACCGAACCAGTCCTTGAACTGCGGACTGGTCCAGACGATCGTCGGCTCGGCCGCTGTCGTCCGGAAAGTCCAGACGAAGCTGAGGAGGGGTTCCCCCTCGGCTTCGGTCAAGACCAGCTCGCCACGGAGGAGGCGCCTGGCTCCCTCCACCCCGCCGAGGCGATTGAATACCGCCTCGATGGACACGTCGTCAACATGCAGGTTGTACTTGCCCATTTCTTTTCTCCTCCGGTTCATAGCCGGCATTCTTCTCTCATCTCTTAGATGAGAGGCCGCGAAATGCGGCAAGTATGGCAGACCCGAAATTGGGCTTTGCTACAGCCCCGATCCGAGCTCGCAGAGGTCGCGTCGGGGCTGTGGCAAATACAAATTGGACTGTGCAGAACTCTAAATTTCTGCTTTTGATTATATATCTTTTCAGTATTTCTGTCAATCTTACGCGCCTAAATTAGCTAAAGTCCCTTTTATACTCTTTACAAAATTCTCCCATTTGAGCAAAAACCGCGCGTTGCGCGCGATGAGGTCCATCCTTCCCCTCCTTTTTTTGTTTTCACCACTGGTGAAAATAATTCCATTAATTCCGAACAATGAATGAGATTTTTCATTTTACTACAGTTAACTGTAGTAAATACTACAGTTAACTGTAGTAAAAAATATTCCGGTCTTGAATTTAACTTTGTCGCAATTAGATAAAGGGTTTCCTTTTATACTTCCTTAGACGCTCCGAGTTTTTCCGGAGAAAAACGAGATTAGTCGGTATCCGTCCGCCAGCCGGCGAATTAGAATGATTTGTGGACCGAAACTCCTTTAGTATTCTCTCATTGAAATCTGGGCTTCAATTTTCTTCATCAAGTCCAAGACAACGGAGACGGCAATCAGAAGCCCCGTTCCGCCGATAGCCAGGGACTGGATTCCGGTAACGGCTCTCATAATGAGAGGAATAACCGCGATGAGGCCGAGGAAAATAGCGCCGACAAGGGTCAATCTCGTCAAAACTTTGCCGATATAAAGGGCCGTGGACTGCCCGGGGCGCACTCCGGGAATAAAAGCGCCGCTCTTTTGCAGATTTTTTGAAATAGTATCGGGGTCAAAGGTGACGGCCGTGTAAAAGTAGGTGAAAAGAAAAACCAAAATAAAATAAAAGGTGGCGAAAAGCCAGGGGTTGTTTATAAAATCAAAAATAAATCTAGAAACGGCTTGTAAAACCGTATTGTTTACATTTGACAGAAAATTAAAAATCATCTGCGGAAAGAGCAAAAGAGAAAGAGCAAAAATGATGGGAATAACGCCGGCCTGGTTAACCCGAAGAGGCAAGTATGTTGAAATGCCGCCATAGACCCGGTTGCCTCTGACCCTTTTGGCATAAGTGATGGGAATGGGTCTCTCCGCTTCCGTCACGACGACAACGCCGAGCGTAATCAAAACGGCGGCAAAGAGGAAGGCTAGGTAGAGCGGAAGCTGGTCCGGCGTAAAGCTAAAGATAATCTGGCTTAGAGAGCTTGGAAGACTGGCCACAATTCCGGCAAAAATTATAAGAGAAACTCCGTTGCCAATGCCAAATTCCGATATCAACTCCCCAACCCACATCAAAAGCATTGAACCCGCCGTGATAACGATAATGTTGACAGCCATGTCAAAAGGCGAGAGGCCGACCACCACGCCCTGCCTCTGCAGAAGGCCGAGAAAAGCGAATGATTGGATGACGGCCAAGGGAATGGTCAGCAGTCTGGAATATTGGGCAAATCTTTTTCGGCCGGCCTCTCCTTCTTCCTGATACATAGACTTGAGTTTAGCCGAAACCATGGTCAGAAGCTGCATAATAATGCTGGCCGTAATATAGGGGCCGACTCCCAGCATAACGATGGAAACATTATCAAGTCCCCCTCCGGAAAATAGATTTATCAGACCAAAAAACTGATTGCTGTTAAAAAACTGCTGGAGGCTCAAAGAATCAACCCCCGGCACGGGAATGGCAGCCATAACCCGAAAAACAACAAGAGCGCCCAGAACAAAAAATATCCTTCTTCTCAGGCCTCTGTCCTTAAAAACCAGTCTGACTTTTGCAAAAAAATTATTCATATGGCAGAAAACAGGCCCGGCTGGGCGCATGCGCGCAAGTTTTTTTATTTATAATTTTCTGGCTTTTTTTCATAATGGCCCGGTTTTTAAGAAGCCTTTTTTCCGGCCCGCTCGCGAGAGTCTGACGAGGCGGCCTCTATTAAAGCCTCGGCCGCGCGGGAAAAAAGAACTTTCTCAAAAATTAATTTCTTTGTTATTTTTCCGGTTGCCAAAATTTTAACTCGCGGCAGATTGCCGGAAACCCTTTTGACAAGCCCCTTGGAGAGCAAAGTTTTGGGGCTGACCGTGCTTCCGAAATTAAAAGCTTTTTCAATGGAAGAAAGATTGACTCCCTGTGGTTTTTCTTTGAAACTGTTAAATTTATATCCTCTTTTCTTCGGGATTTTTTTTATCATATCTCTGATCTCCGGACGAATTTTGTGTCCGGCTCTGGCTTTCTGGCCCTTGTGCCCGCGGCCGGAGGTCTTGCCTCTTTTCCCCCCTCGTCCAACCCTGATTTTCTTCCTGTTCGGAGTTTTTCTTTTTAATTCGTGAGTTTGCATTGTTTTTATTTGTTTTTATTTCTGTCTGAAGCGGGCTTTTTAAATTTTTCTTCCTTTGAATCATTCCGACCGGTTTTTTTGGAAACGGCCACGGCCTTCAGGCCGAGCTGTTTTAGAGCCTCTATTGAGGCCTTAGCGTTATTGGCATGATTCTTGCTTCGCGAGAAAATTTTGCCCGTTACATTTTTGGCTCCGAGCAACTCCAAAACGACTCTCATGGCGCCACCCGCTTTGAGACCTTTCCCGGGAGCGGGGGAGAGCATAACATCGGAGGAACTATATTTAAACCTGACATTAAAAGGAATTGAGCGGTCTTTGGTTAAATTCGGCCGGATAAGATTTTTTTTGGCGTTTCTCTCCGCCTTTCCGATGGCCAAAGAAGTGTCTATTGATTTTCCAAGTCCCAAACCGACGGAGCCATTTCGATTCCCGATGACAAGGGCCACGCTGAAGCTGAATCTCCGCCCGCCGGAAACGACGCGGGTAACCCGGCGCAAACTGATAATTTTTTGGTCATATTCCGATTTTGGCCTGTCATCTCTCCGGCCTCCTCTTCCGCCTCCCGGTTTCTTGTTAACAAATTTTCTTCTCGTCTTGGGAAAAGTTTTTCCGTCCTTGGCAAGAGAAACAGCCTCCCCCGAAGATTTTTCTTTCGGCAAAGAATTTTCTTTCGTTTTTAATTCTTTTTCTTTAACTGTCATATTTTTCCAAAGATATGATAAAAGGATGGAATAATTAAAATTCAAGCCCGCCGGCTCTTGCTCCTTCGGCCAGTTTTTTAATGTTCCCCGTAAAAATGTAGCCTCCTCTGTCAAAAACAACTTTCAGGATTTTTTTGCTTCTGGCCTCTTTGGCCAAAGCGACTCCGACGGAAAAGGCCTTTTCGGCCGGAGTTTTTCCTTCGGCTTTGAGGGAGGTATTCGCGACAAGAGTCCGAGCTTTTGAATCATCAATTATCTGGGCGGAAATTTGATTGTTGGATTTAAAAACCGCAAGCCTTGGCCGCAAAGCGGTGCCTTGAACTTTGCTTCTGACTCTGCGGTGCCTATTCAGACGCTTTTCTGTTTTAATTTTCGTCTTGTTTTTCATTATTTTTTCAAATTAAGCCGTCTTTTTGCCTTGTTTCCTTCTGACAATCTCCTCGGCGTATCTGATGCCTTTGCCTTTGTACGGTTCCGGTTTCTTTAGGGCCCTGACTTTGGCCGCAAATTGTCCAAGCAGTTCTTTGTCAATGCCGGAAAGAGTGATGACATTCTTTTCGGCTGAAGCGGTTATTCCATCGGGAATCAAAACTTCAACCGGATGAGAAAAACCAAGAGACATTGTCAGTTTTTTATCTTGAATGGCCGACTTGAAGCCGACGCCTTCAATAATCAGTTTTTTTTCATAAGGAGAATTCACTCCCCGAATCATATTGCTGATGTGCGAAGCGTATGTTCCCCAAAGGGCTTTGGAAAGTTCGTTTTTTCTTCTGGGAGACAAGCTTATTTTCTTGTCCTCAATTTTAATGTCAATTTCGTCCCTGAATTTTTTTCTAAGTTCTCCAAGGGGCCCTTTGACGGCAAAAAGTCCGGAAGCAAAACTTGCTTCGGTTTTTTCAGGAATTTCTATGGGTTTTTTTCCCAAACGGCTCATGATTATTTTTACGGTAAAATTTATGAAACTACCAAATCTCAAACAATAATTCTCCTCCGACTCTTTTCTTTTTTGCTTCACCGCCTGAAATAACTCCCTCCGGCGTGGATAAGACAAGCCTCCCGTGGCCGAATTTAACCGGCCTGATGTCGCCCGCTCCTTTATAAATTCTTCTGCCGGGCTTTGAAAGCCGTCTGGCGCCTGAAATGGCGGGCGTTCCGTCTTTCTTGCTGACAAGGCCAAGCTCAAGAGTTTTTTTGACTCCTTTTCCTTTAACGTCCACAAAACCGACATAGCCTTCTTTTTTTAGGAGGTTGGCCACGGACTCTTTTATCTTTGAGTAAGGAGCAGAAACGACTTTCTTGTCCGTTTTGGAAGCATTCTTGATTCTGTTTATAAAATCTCCGATCGGGTCTCCTACCATGATGATTTTCTGATTCCGGGAATCTTGCCCTCGTTGGCAAGTTCTCTAAAGCAAATTCGGCAAAGACCAAAATCCCTCATAAAGCTCCGCGCTCTTCCACAGCGAAAACATCTCCGAACAATGCGAGTGCTGTGGCGCGGCGTCTTTTGACTTCTGGCTATGACTGATTTTTTTGCCATATTGATAATCTCAACAAAAAAGAGCTCAAAAACCAGTCTGCCGACAGGCAGAGCTCATTTCCGAATGTTAGCAGTAAAAAATATTAAAGTCAACGAAAATAAGGCCTTGTTTAGAACTTTGAAGCAAGTTCCGGACAAAAATGACAAAAAGGAAGGGGGCGTAAATTGAGAGTTGAGGAACCGAGCGGGAGAAAAATCAACCCTCCTTTTTGAAAGGGAAACCCAAGGCTTCCAAATACTTTAGCGCTTCAGTTTTGTCCTTTGCCGTAGTAACAACGGTTACGGACATTCCGAAAACATTTTTTAGCTCTTCGTCCGATGTTTCCGGAAAGATAGTATGTTCTTTGACGCCGATGGTAAGATTGCCCATTTCGTCAACGGCGCTTCTTTTAAGACCGCGAAAGTCCCGGGTTCGCGGGAGAGCGATATTGATAAGCTTGTCCAGAAAAGCCAAGGCTCCGGCTCCGCGCAAAGTAACTTGATAGCCAATAATACTGCCTTCTCTCAACTTAAAAGAAGCGATTGATTTTTTAGCCGGTCGGGGAGAAGCTTTTTGGCCGGTTATCAAAGAAAGTCTGTCCGGAATTATCTCGGCTTTTTGCTTATCTTTGAGACTGCCAATGCCGCTTGAGACCACTACTTTAACGACGGCCGGCGTTTGCATCTTGTTTTTGTAGCCAAAAATTCCTTTTAGGGAATCATAAACTTTTGATTGTCTGTCTTTTATCATTTTCATCATTATTTCCGCTTAATTTTCCTTGCGGAGTTTTTTTGTCTTTCCTTTTGTCTTCAAAGAGGTGGCCAAAACGACATTTGAGATGTGTACCGGCATGGCTTTTTCAATAATCTGCCCGCTTTGTCCGCTCTTTCTGGCTTTTTGATGCTTCTTTGAGAGATTCACTCCTTCAACGATAATTTTTTCTTTTTTCGGGATGACGCTAAGAACCCTGGCGATTTTTCCCCTGTCTTTGCCCGTTAAAATCTTTACGCTGTCTCCTTTTTTTACGCGCATATTAAACGACTTCCGGCGCTAATGAAATAATTTTTTGATATCCGAGTTCCTGCAGTTCTCTTGGAATGGGACCGAATATTCTGCCCGCTTTTGGCTCTTTTTTATCTTTCTCAATGATAACAACGGCATTTTCGTCAAATTTTATGTATGAGCCGTCTTTTCTTCTGAAAGGTTGTTTTTGTCTGACCACCACGCCTCTCAAAACATCTTTTTTCTTTACGGAGCGCCTCGGTTCGGCCGACTGAACTGAAAGAATAACGACATCCCCTATCCGAGCGTATCTTTTTTTGGAACTGCCGACAACTTTGAAGATTCTTCCGATTTTTCCTCCGGAATTGTCCGTAATTTTTACCAGTGTCTTGTCTTGAATCATATTTTCGGCTTAAGAGAGGTTAGATAGTAGCGGCCTCGGCCCTAAAAATCAAGCTCTTTTCCTTCTCTCTAAAAATTTAATTTTCTTTGGCCCTTTCGGCTGAAGAAACGACGATAAAATGCTTATTTTTGGAAATCGGCCTAGTCTCTTCAATCACGACCTTTTGGCCGTTTTTTGAACCGGACTCATCGTGGGCTTTGTATCTTTTCTTGACTTTTATAAATTTTTTATATTTCGGATGCTTGATAAATCTTTGAACTTCGACAACCACCGTTTTTTCCATCTTGTCCGAAACAACCGTGCCCGTCATTCTTTTTTTATTTGACTTTGTTTGTTTTTCTTCTGCGTTCATATGATTTTTTTAATTTCAAGAACTTGAGACTTTTGTCTCGCGTTTTCTTTCGTTCATAACGGTTAGAATCCGGGCGATATCTTTCCTCAAGGCTCGGCCTTCTTTTGTGTTTCTGGTTTTTGAACCGGAAAGGCTGAATCTGAAATTCTGTAAAGACTGCCTCTTTTCTTTCAAAAGCTTGCCCAGGTCGGCTTCTTTCTTTTTTTGCAAATCTTTGTTTTTCATATTAAATTCTTTCAACAATCTTGGTTCTGACGGGCATCTTTTTACCGGCCTTTAGAAGAGCTTCCGTGGCTTTTTCTTTTGAAACGCCATCCACCTCAAACAATACCCGGCCGGGTTTGACTTCGGCCACAAAACCTTGCGGTTCGCCTTTGCCTTTGCCCATCGGCACTTCCGCCCCTTTTTTGGTAAAGGGCCTGTCGGGGAAAATCCTCGTCCAGACTTTTCCAAACTTGCCCAAGGTTCGGGCGATAACCCTTCTTGAAGCTTCTATCTGATTGGATGTAACTCTGTCCGCCGAAAGAGCTTTCAAGCCGAAAGAGCCGAAAGCGACCGTGTTTCCGCGCGTGGCCAAGCCTCTTTTCTTCGGATTTTTTCTGGCGCTTTGCCACTTTCTGTATTTTACTTTTTTTGGGAATAACATCCTATCTTTCGTTTCGCCTGATACTAATTAAATGTCTTGACTAAAATCGCTGTTATTTTCAACAATCTGTAATATTTTTACTTTTATCTTTTTGAGATTTGTATTTTGTCTTTCCCTTTGAAGAGTCCCCGTTATTCAAAAATCTCCCCCTTATAAATCCAGACCTTGATGCCGATTGTTCCGTAAGGCAATACGGCTCTGCTTAGAGCAAAATCCACATCGGCTCTGAAAGTCTGGAGCGGAATCCGGCCGCTCTTGGCTTCTTCTTTTCTGGCCATTTCGGCTCCGCCCAATCTTCCGGAAATAACAATTCTGGCGCCTTTGACGTCTCTGTTGGCCGAAACTTTGCCGAGAATCTGCTTGACGACTCTTCGAAACGGCATTCTCTTCTCAAGCCCTTCTCTGACCATTGCGGCCACGACTCCGGCATCGCTTTCCGGAGAACGAATTTCCTCAATGTCAATTTTTATTTCTGCCGCGCCGAGAAGGCCTCTTTTTTTTATAAACTTCAGAATGTCATCCCTTAATTTTTTTGAACCCTCGCCGTTCCGGCCGATAATCATGCCTGGTCTTGATGTCTTAATTATGATTTTCAGAGATTTGTCGTTTCTTTCCGTTTCAATGGAACTGACATAAAAATCTTTCAGTTTTTTTTCCAAAAATTCGCGCAAGAGCACATCGGCTTTTAGAAACTCCCCGTATTTTTTCTTATCGCCAAACCAGCGGGACTTCCAGTCTCTGATAATGCCGATTCTGTGGCTGTATGGATGGACAATGTGGGTCATATCTTTAATTCTTGGCGATTAGCTTTGTCTTCAAGTTTTTTGTTTTTTGACTTTGCGGGCTTTGCAGACTTTGCGGGTTTTATGAATTTTGAGTTTTCGGATGTTTCGTCTAAAACCAAAGTGATGTTGCTTGTCCTTTTTCTGATAAGATGGGCGGAGCCTCGGGCTCTCGGCCTCATTCTTTTCAGGGTCGGGCCCTCGTCCACCCGGACCTCTTTGATAAAAAGTTTTTCTTTATCCAGAGAATTATTTTCTTTGGCGTTGGAAAGAGCGGAGTTCAGGAGTTTACCAAAAGCATGCGCGGCTCTTTTTTTCAGAAATTTCAATTCCACAAAAGCGCGCGAAGCGCTCTTGCCCTTGATGAGGTTGGCAACCAGTCTCGTTTTTCTGGGAGATTGTCTGTAACTTTTTAAATAAGATTTCATGATTATTTGCCTTCGCCCGCAGTCTTGGCCGCTTTAGCCGTTGAGATTTCGCTCTCTCGTTTTTTCTGTTCAAGTTCTTTTTGCATCTTGCCTCCGTGCCTGTGAAACTTTTTCGTCGGCGAGAATTCCCCCAGCCTGTGCCCGACCATTTCTTCCGTGACCAAAACTTCAATATGCTGTTTGCCGTTGTGGACGCCAAACCTAAAGCCGACCATTTCGGGCGAAATCTGGCTTCTTCTTGACCAGGTTTTAATAACTCCGACCTCCGGAGCTTTTTTCCCCTTGATTTTTTTAAGTAATCTGGCCTCAACAAAGGGTCCTTTTTTAAGCGATCTTGTCATTATTATTGGGTGCTTTTTGGCAAAGGTTCCGGACTTAAAAGAAGGCTGTTCTCGGCCCGGGCGCAATATAAAGAAGCTCTTCGTCAGAGCCCGATTTAGAATGGTAACAGAAGGAATGTTCTAAATCAAGGATTTTTCGGACCTTTGGCATTATTTTATTTCACAGCTTATCCACATTCTCACGCGCGTAAGGTTGACAAAACAAGTGTTAGATTGTAGTATTAAGAGTGGATTCTACAAGCCGAAACCCAAAGCCAAAGGTAGGGGGAAAAATGAGAATTTTCCAGGCCTTTCGGCCGGCTGTCACGCTCCTCGGGGCATTGGGAGCGCTCGGGGCCTTGCTCCGAGGCGTCGGAAACATCCTCCGAAGGGAGGACTTTCTCCGCCGGCCAAGGATGACGGCGAAGCACCCCACCGGAAGGTGGGGCTAGAGGGGGCCCTTCCCCCCGAGGCCCGCGAAGTTCGCGGGCCTTTGTCTTTTCTGTTTTTTTCTTACCGATTTCTTAAAATCTTCCAAGACTTCGGACCCGAAGACAAAACAAAAGAGCTCGCGGACGAGCCCTTTTTGTTTCATTAAATCCATTCGGCCGGAAACCGATTGAATTTATATTCCTCTCTTTTTACCGACCTTTCTTCTCTTGATAATAAGTTTGTTTGAGTATTTCTTGGGCTTTCTTGATTTCTGTCCTTTCCCGACCATTTTCCCTTGTCTTGTCTTTTGCCTTTTTCGGCCGCGGCCTCCGCGGCCTTCACCGCCTCCGTGCGGATGGTCAACCGGATTCATGGCGGAGCCTCTAACTTTAGGTCTTCGGCCCTTCCATCTGTTTCTTCCGGCTTTGCCGAGATTAACCAGCTTGTGTTTGGGATTTGAAACTTCGCCGATTGAAGCCCAAGCGCTTTTGACGGCCTTTCTGATTTCGCTGGAGGGCATTTTTAGGTGAATGTGGCTCCCGTCGTTCGCTATGATTTCCGCGTATCCTCCGGCGCTTCTTGCAAGTTTGGCTCCCCCGCCTTGGCGAAGTTCAATGTTGTAAACAAAAGTCCCGACGGGAATCTTAAAGAGAGGCAATCTGTTGCCGACCTTAAGCGGAGCCGAGACCGAGACGACAAACTCGTCCCCCGCTTTCATTCCTCGGGGAATAAGAACATATTTTTGGTCGCCGTCCAAGTACGAGACCAAGGCTATAAAGCCGGAGCGGTTCGGGTCATATTCAAGGCTTTTGATTTTGGCCTTGATGTCTTTTTTCCGATACTTAAAATCAATCTGCCGGTAGAGCCTTTTTCTGCCGCCGCCGCGGTGCTGGGCCGTAATTCTACCGGCGTTGTTTCTGCCTTTGGCTCTCTGAAACCCGCCCGTCAGTTTCTTATCCGGTTTTTTGGAAGTGATAAGACCTTTGTATTTGAGGGTGGTCATTCCACGCCTGCCGGGTGTTGTCGGTTTGTGTCTTTTCATGATTACACGAATTCAATTTTATCTCCGCTCTTCAAATAAACCATGGCTTTCTTTCCTCCGGCCGTCATGCCTTTCTTGTTTCTCCTGAAAACTATTTTCCTCTTAATTTGCGTAATATTCACTTTGACCGGCTTAACCTTATAGAGCGCCCAAATCGCTTTCATCACTTCCTTCTTCGTTCCATCCGGGTGGATATTAAAAGTATAGACATTGCCATCCTCGGCGATGATGGCGGTCTTTTCGGTAATTCTCGGCTTAATCAGAATGTTTTCATAATTCCCACGGAAAACGCTCGGGGTGGCTTCATTCGTCTTTGTGTCTTGGACGCGCGGAGCGGAAGGTTTTCCGGATTTTTTAATTTCTTTTTTCTCCGAAGCCTTTTTTGAGAAAGAATCTTCCTTTCTCAAAAAAGCTCCGCCGTGGCCGAATTTTGAAGATTCCTTCGGCAGATTTTCAATTTTCTTCTTTTTTCTAAATCCTAAAAAAGCCATTTTATTTTTTTGCTTTAATTTTAACCGAGGCGGGTTTCTGGGAATTCTTTACGCTTCTCTCGGATTTTTTTATCTTTTTACCCTTCGGCTTTCCCGTCTTTTTGGTCAAAGTTTTCTTTTCCGGAGAAGTTTTCATATTTCTTTCCGCTTTGCCCGAAGGCAGTCTGGATGAAAGAAACTCTACGGACTTTTCGGGATTCTCTATAATCAGGTATTTGTATTTCAGGATGCTGGCGGGGTTTAGATTTCTTGTTTCTCCGACTTTTACATTCCCAAAATTATTAAAACTAAGGCCGACGGTTTTGTTCTTATCAAACAACGAGAGCAAAAGCCGGTTGTCCTTTTTGGCGGAGAGACCTTCAAAGCCCTCGGCTTTGGAAAGAGCCATAAGCATGGACTTGGCTTCCTTTGCGGCCGGTTTTTCAAATGACAACATATCAAGAAACATTATCTCGCCGTCTTTCATCTTACCCGATAAAGCCACATACAGGGCCTTGGCTCTCATTTTTTTGTTTATCTTGCCGGAATAATCCTTTTCATTCCTCGGGCCGTGGGAAACTCCTCCCGTTCTCCAGATGGGGGAGCGTCTTGAGCCGTGCCTGGCTCGTCCGGTTCCTTTTTGTCTCCAGGGTTTTTTTCCGGTGCCGCTGACCTCGCTTCGGTCTTTGGTGTGAGCAACCGGAGTCCTCCGGTTAAGCTCCATCGTTCTTACAACCTGATGCAGAAGGTCGGCATTCGGAGGAAGGCCGAAAACTCTTTCGGGTAATTTGATTTTCCCGGACTTTTGGCCTTTTTGGTTGTAAATGTTTGCTTCAATCATGATTTGACTTTTTATTCTTAATTTTTCGAAGCGCCCCGCACCTCGACAAGCGTTCCTCTTCTGCCGGGCACGGCGCCGGAAATATATAAAAGGCCGTTTTCTTTATCAATGTTCAAAATTTTCAGATTCTTGACCGTAACCCGCTCTCCGCCCATTCGGCCGGCCATTCTTGTGCCCTTCAAAACTCTCTGAATCCCTCCGGCCCCGATTGAGCCGGGCTGTCTTTCAGCGTGCTTGTTGCCGTGGCTTCTGCGGCCTCCGGAAAATCCGTGTCTTTTGACTCCCCCCTGGAAACCTTTTCCTTTTGATATGCCCGAGATCGTAACGACGTCGCCAACTTGAAAAGCGTCTAACTCTATCTTGTCGCCGACTTTCAATTCACCGACATCATTCGTCCGGAATTCTTTTATCTTTTGGTAATTCCCGATTTTCTTTTGGGCTTTATTGATATTTTTTTCTTTTTTCTTTCCCGCGCCAACCTGAATCGCCGTATAGCCGTCTTTGTCTTCCGTCTTTATGCCGGTAATAAACAGAGGTCCCGCCTTTAGAACGGTGGCGGGAAAAACCCGACCTTCCTCATTGAAGACCTGCGTCATTTCCTGTTTTGTGCCTAAAATAAATTTTACTTTCAAATTTTTTAATTTTCTAACTTTCTAATTTTATAGACTTTACGGACTTTATGGGCTTTCAAACTTTCTACTAAAAACGCCGTGCGGAAGCACGACTTTTTGCTTCCATTGGTCCCCTTCGACTCGCAAGCTCACTCGGGGTGAACCCTATGCAGAACTTGTCGAAAGGTACTTGGGCGCCCGTATATGGATTTATCCGCACACCAAATCTCATTTGGTCGTGCCCTTGCGAAGCAAGGTTGGACGCAAGAAATATATTACTTATATTCCCCAAAATTGCAAGGTTGATTGATTCAAGCAAAAACTTGGAGGTTGAACCGCCAAATCTGTTGTTCTTCAACTTTTTGGCGGTTGAACCGCCAAAACCACAATCTACAAATTCGTCAAATCAAAAAACCGCCCTCGGCGGTTTTTTGAATATTCGTGTGAGCCAAATTCGTGGTTTGGCATCGGAATTTTTTTGACTCGATGTCAAAAAAATTCCGATTTTACAGCATTTTGACGTCTATACTCACCCCCGAAGGAAGCGAGATGTTGGTCAAAGATTCAATGACTTTAGAACTCGGGTTCAGGATGTCAATCAATCTCTTGTGTACCCTCATTTCAAATTGTTCTCTGGCGTTTTTATAGATGAAAGCCGAACGGTTAACCGTATATTTGCTTTTTTCAGTCGGCAGAGGCACGGGACCCAAAACTTTGGCGTCAAACCTGACGGCGGTGTCAATAATTTGCTTGACGGAGGCGTCAAGAATTTTATTTTCATAAGCCATAACTCTTATTCGGAGCTTATTGATTTCCGGCGTCGAGGAGTCTTCCTTTTTGGAACTTTTTTTCACTCTTCCTTTTGAGCCGGCTTTTTCCGCTTTGGTTTTTGAAGCCATGTTTGTTTAAGAACTAATTTTGGTTTTTCTCCCTTCTCTTTCCGCCCTCCGCCCTAAGCAACAACCTTTGTTACGACTCCGGCGCCAACAGTCTTCCCCCCTTCTCTGACGGCAAACCTTTGATTTTCTTCCAAGGCAACGGGAGCCACAAGTTTGATCTTAAAGGTTACGGTATCTCCGGGCATAACCATTTCCGTGCCTTCGGCCAGCGTAACTTCGCCGGTCACATCGGTCGTCCTGATATAGAACTGCGGTTTGTAGCCGGTGAAAAACGGAGTATGTCGTCCCCCCTCTTCTTTTTTCAAGACATAAACTTCCGCTTCAAATTCCGTGTGCGGAGTAACGCTTCCCGGTTTGGCAAGAACCTGCCCCCGGGTAATTTCTTCTTTCTTTGTTCCTCGCAGAAGAATTCCGGCGTTGTCTCCGGCCCGGCCGTCCTGAAGCTGTTTGTTAAACATTTCAATTCCGGTAACGGTGGTTTTGGCCGTCGGCTTGATGCCGACGATTTCAATTTCTTCTCCCACTTTGACGATACCTCTTTCAATTCTTCCCGTTACAACCGTCCCCCTGCCTTCAATTGAGAAGATATCCTCAACCGGCATTAGGAAAGGCTTGTCTATTTCTCTCTCCGGAATCGGAATGTAGTCATCCAAAGCTTTGGTCAGTTCCAGAATTTTCTGGACCCATTCGTCGTCCTTGCTTGCCCCTTCAAGAGCTTTCAGGGCGCTTCCTCTGATAACCGGAGCTTTGTCTCCGTCAAACTCGTATTGATTCAGAAGCTCTCTGACTTCTTCCTCAACCAAATCCACAAGATCGGAGTCTTCCACCTGGTCAACCTTGTTCAGAAAAACAATAACTTTCGGAACACCGACCTGTTTTGCAAGCAGGATGTGTTCTCTAGTCTGCGGCATGACGCCGTCGGACGCGGCCACAACCAAAATGGCACCGTCCATTTGAGCCGCTCCGGTAATCATATTCTTGATGTAGTCGGCATGCCCAGGAGCGTCAATGTGGGCGTAGTGCCTGTTTTCAGTCTCGTATTCGTTGTGAGACAAGGCAATGGTAATTCCCCTCTCTTTTTCCTCCGGAGCATTGTCAATCTCGTCAACCCTCTTTAGCCTGACCGTTGAACCGGCCAAGTTCAGGGAGTGAAGAATCGCCGCTGTAAGCGTGGTCTTCCCGTGGTCAACGTGGCCAATTGTTCCGACATTGACATGCGGTTTTGACCTGTCAAAATCTGCCATATTTTATCTTTATTTTATATTTTTAATCCCACAGCTCACAAATTTTAGCGAGCCTTGGAACCCTTGACTAATGAGTGGCCAAAAGCGAGTTCGCGAAAACTTTCTCAATTTTGACCGCTGCTTCTTTTAATTGCTCGACTCTCTCTACACAAAAAAACAACGCCATGGCGTGTGCGCTTGAAATACTATCAGAATGAAATAAAGTCCGCAAGGGCAACGGAGTCTTGGCCAACAATAAGAAGCATTGAGGTTAAACCTCAACTTAAAATATTGAGGTTTAACCTCAATAACTTACGGGTAAAAATTCAAAAGAGCGCCACGAGTGGCGCTCTTTTGAATTACTTGATACATCTAGACCCCGGCTTTCGGCCGGGACCCCAAAACCGAAGCTTGTCGGGAATCGGGGCTAAATTACCGAAGAGAGATTATTCTCTTGAAACTTCTTTTTTCATTCTTTCAATATATCGCGCGGCGGCTTCTTGTCCGCCAAGGCCGAATGAAAGCCCGACCGCAAGAGAAATGGCTAGAACTATTCCGGTGAAAAGCGTCTGAACAAAAGCGGCGGCCACACCAAGCTGGAACAATGCGGCCAGAATGGCAAAAACCCAGATTGCCCATCGCGAAACCGCGCCCAGAAAGTTAGCCGAACTCATATGGGCGGCCCGGGCCGCGCCAACCACGGCATGCTGAACCGCTTCGGCTATGACAACCGAAACAAGCAGAATCAGAACAGCCACGAAAACTTGAGGCAAAAACAGGAGTACCACCTGTTGAAGAAAAACATTGACTTGCGAAAGCCCCAAAACATCAAGAGCCGCGACCAGAAAGACCACGATGATGAACCACTTAACAAGCCCGCCGATAAACTTTCCAATATCCAGTTTATAACCGGCCCTGTTTATGGCTCCCTCAAAGCCCGCTCCTTTTAAGGCGTTATCAACCTTCAAAGAACGAACTATCTGGGCGACAGCTCTTCCAAACAAAGCCCCAATCAGCCAGCCAACGATGAAGATGATGGCGGCGACAATAAGCTCCGGAAGGAAGCCAATCACGCCAGACCAAAGATCCGCAAATGATTGGGACAAAACTTCGCTGTAATCGTTAATTGTCATTTTTTTTGTGTTAAACACATTTAGGAAGCGCCGACCTATTTGCGCTTCTCTAAAAACTTATAAATTATGGCTAAATAATAGCACCGGAAGTGGAAAACTTCGGGAAAACTTGTGGATAACGAAAATGGCCGTTTTCGGCTTAAATATCAAGTTTGTTGACAATTTTCTGATGGGGAAAATCCAGGATATCCCTGACCAGCTTGTCGTAAACATTTATTCGGTATTCAAATTCGGTCGTATCAAAGGCCGCGTAGCTAAGCTCACGGCCTATTTCCGACTCCAATTTTCTGATAATGGCTTCAAGCGAAGCGTTTTTCAGCTTATCTCCCACAATCAGAATATCGGCGACGCTATCCCATTCCTGTAAAAAGACTCCCGATATGAGGAGGAGTTTGACGGAACCGCAATTCTTGAATCTTTTTTCCAATTCTCTGGACGTGTAGGGTGGAATTTTTATAAGCAGATTCTGCAAAGCGCTTAAGTAGTGAAAATCTTTATCCAGATTATAGCCCGAGGTTCTTTTTTTTTCGGCGGTTTTTCTTTTGCCGTTTGCCCATGCCGGCGCTTTCAAAAAAGAGCGTTTTTTGACCAAACCGGCTTTTTCCAGATTAGACACTTCTTTTCTGACAATATTTCTGGCAACACTCGTTTTCTTGGAGAGCATATCAATGTCATAGACTTCATTCGGATTAAAAAGAAAGAGCCTCATCAGCCTGACTCTTTGGGAGCTTCCAAAAATCTTGCTTAGAGCGTCAATTTTCGACATAAGGATATTCTATCATCTGAAAAAATAAAAATGAAAACTAAAAATGGCGGCCCCGCCCCGACATCTGTCGGGGCGGGGCAAATGATAAGGTAATCAGATTTCCGTATTAAGGAATCAAGCGGTTAGGCGACCGGAAAATGAAGCAGAAAAGCCGAATGGGAAAGCTTCGCTTTCCCATTCGGCTTTTCAAACGAGCCCAAAATCTGATTTTATTTCAATTCTATCTTTCCGCCGGCTTCTTCAATTTCCTTTTTCAGAGTCTCGGCCTCTTCTCTTTTCATCCCTTCTTTCAAAACGGAGGGCACTTGGTCCACGAGGTCCTTGGCCTCTTTCAGGCCCAAGCCCAGGGCCGCCTTAACCGCCTTGATAACTCCTATCTTGGAGTCGCCTGCGGACTTGAGTTCAACGGTAAACAGAGATTTTTCTTCGGCCCCCTCGTCAGTCGCCTGGGCCGGGCCGGAAAAGACCGCGGCTTGGGCTGAAACGCCGAATTTTTTCTCCAAAAGTTTAACTAAGGAGTGAAGTTCCATAACGCTCATCTTTTCAATCTTCTCCACAATATCTTTAAATTCTTTGGGGATTTCCACCTCTACTTCCGCTTCCGTTTCCGTTTCCGTTTCAGCTTGCGGAGCTTTTTCTTTTTTGTCCTCTTTTGGAGTTTTGCTTTCGGAAGGACTTTCTTTCTTTTCTTCCGTGGCGAGAGTGTCGGAAATATCCTTCGCCGTTTCGTTTTTCTTATTTTCTTCTTTCTTTTCTTCTGACATAATTTCGGTGATTTATTTTAGTATGTAATATAATATATACTATAATACATATTATATTCTGATAATTATTTCTCTCTTCCCTTGGAAATCTCGTCAAGAGCGATGACAAGCCCCTGAATCGGCGAGTTGATGACATTTAGGAACATGCCCCTCAAAATTTGAATCGAGGGAATGGCCGCAATCTCCGTCATCTGGTTTTGGCTCTGATAGACTCCGCCGAAAATACCCCCCAGAATGCCGAGAGTTTCTTTGAATCTCTTTTGAAATTCATAAATGGCTCGCGCCGGAGCCGTCTCGTCCTCTCTTGAATAAGCAAGAGCAAGTTCCCCCCCAAGTTCCGGAAGTTCCCCTTCAATTTTCGTCTCATCAAGCGCTTTCCGGACAAGAGTTTTCTTGGCCACATAATAGCCGACACCCTTTTCCTTAAGCCCTCCGCGCATTTCATTGATGTCGGGAACGGAAATGCCGTGAAAATTCACGAAGGTCACCGATTTGGCGTTTCCGAGAATATCCTTCAGTTTTGAAAGGATATCTTTTTTCTTTTCTTTGTTAATTGCCATATTCCAACTTTTAACTTTTGATTGCCGGCCTTTGGCAATCTTTTACAATTTTTATAAGTTTTTACAATTTTACAATTTTACAATAACGGCCTCCTTGCGGAGGCCAACACCCACTTGGGAGTTCAACTCCCAAGTAAGTTTTCGACCTCGGCAGGTCTTACTTGCCCGACCCGTTTGGGTTTGGAGCGCGCCTGCTTTCTTTGGTGCTTTGGCCCCATAGCGAGTTTTGCTCTGCTACTAGGGCCTTACAGCGTTTAGATTATCTTAAAATGAGCAAGCGGTAAATGTTGACAAATCATATTTATTTA
>PCTS01000032.1 GCA_002771565.1 Candidatus Campbellbacteria bacterium CG22_combo_CG10-13_8_21_14_all_43_18 | reverse complement strand
GCCGTTGCGCGCATATATGGTTCTGAAGCTGAAAATGGGCTGGTCTCCGGAACAAATCGCGATCCGATTGCCGAACGGCAATCGGCGCGCCCCTATCAAAAAACCTATTTTTTTATGAATCCGGCCAGAGAGTCTTTTTCCAAAATTTTTTCTTCGCCGGTTTTAAGATTTTTGATTTTGTATTTTTCGGAAGCGATTTCTTCCCGTCCGACAAACAAGATAAAAGGAATGGATTTTTTGACGGTCTGATTTATCTGTCCCGTTATTTTTTTAGCGCTTAAATTAACAGCCACATTTACTCCTTCTTTTCTCAACTCTTGGGCAAGTTTCTCGGCCGCGCCTATAAATTCTTCTTTCAGGGCGGAGATAAACAAATCGGCGCTGGAACGATATTCCGGAAATAAATCATAAGTCTGAAGGAAGTCCGACATCGGTACATCGCCGATGGCAAAGCCGGCGGCGGGTATCGCTTCTTCGCCGAAAATTTGAAGCAAATTATCATACCGTCCTCCGCCATAAATTGAGCGGTTGTTTTTTGAGCCGGTATCATAAATTTCAAAAACCATGCCCGTATAGTAATCAAGACCTCGGACCAAAGACGGTTCATATCTATAATTTTTAACGCCGGCTTCTTGCAGTTTCTCAAACAGGCTGTTTATCTCCCGCAAGCCCTCATTTTCCCGAAAAAAAGAATCCAGGGACGAGAGTTTTTTCAAGTCCGCGTTTTCCAAAATGTTGACAAATTCCTTTGTTTTATCTCCGAGTAAAATCTTAATCTGCTCCATAAATTCAATTTTGGAGATTTTATTTTTTTTATCCACGAGCTTGCTTATCTTTTGGATTCCTCTTTCGTCCATTGAAAAATATTCCCGAAAAAGCGAATTTAAATATTTTCTGTTATTTATTCTTATCTCAAATTTGGAATCGGGAACCCCAAACTCTTTCATTATGGAATAAGCCAGATTTACGATTTCAAAATCGGCCGAGGCGCCGGAAGCCCCAAAGAGGTCGCAGTTAAGCTGGTAAAACTCCCTCAAACGCCCCCTCTGCGGTCTTTCATATCGGAAAAAATTGGCAATTGAATACAGACGAACCGGAAAAGACATCTCTCTCTTTTTTTTCGCCACCATTCTTGTTACCGTCGGTGTCATTTCCGGCCGCAGAGTCACCCTTCTTCCTCCTCTGTCCGTAAATGTATAGGTTTGTTCGTTGATGATTTCTTCTCCCGTTTTTGCCTCAAAGAGCTCGGTTGGTTCCAAGGGAGAGGCGTTCATTTCTTCATAGCCGAAGCTTTCCGCCGCTTTTTGCCACTTATTGAAAATAAAATTCTGCCGAAATTTCTCTTCCGGGTAAAAATCTCTGACGCCTTTATACGGCTCTTTTCCCAATTTATCCATAACAATGTAAATTTTAGCCAAAAAGGGCATAATTAACAATCAAATGGATGGAAGAACCGTTAAAATTTATAAAAGAAGAGGCGAGACGCCGCTTGAGAGGTTAAACCGATTCAGGGAAGAAAATCCGGAATACGGAGAAGCCAAACTTTCCTACGCCGGGCGTCTTGATCCCATGGCCGAAGGCGTTATGCTTGTTTTAATAGGGGATGAAAATCAAGCTCGGGAAAAACATCTTAAATATTCAAAGGAATATACCTTTGAAATTCTTTTTGGTTTTAGAACCGACACTTACGACCTTTTGGGCCTTTTGCTGGATAAATTTAGAAAATGCCAAGTAAAAAGGGAAGACCTTGAAAAAATACTGAAAGAATTTGAAGGTCAAATAGAACAGGAGTATCCGCCGTTTTCATCAAAAACCGTTTCTGGCAAACCTCTGTTTTGGTGGTCAAAGAAGGGAAAGCTTGGTCAGGTAAAAATTCCGACTCATAAAGTAACAATCTTTAGAACAAAACTTTTAGGTTTGCGGAAGATTACCACTCCCGACCTGAGAAAATATATTATTGAAAATGTTCTAAAAGTTCGGGGCGATTTTAGGCAAAAAGAGATTCTTGACAGGTGGGGAAAAGAGCTGGAAAGAATCAGAACAAACGAATTTTGTCTGGCTCAAATAAATATCCACTGTTCCAGCGGGACATATGTCAGAGCTTTGGCTAATGATATTGGAGAGAAATTTCGTTGCGGAGCTCTGGCTTACAGCATCAAAAGAGAAAATATTATGGATAAAAATAAGTGAAAATAACGCCAAGGCAAAGGTTGACAAAAAGATAAACGCCAACTCCTTTATTCTTGAATCTTGGGGGGAGGGGAGGGGGGTTTTTTGGAAAAATGTTATATACTTAAAATCAAGTCGGCTTTATTATTTTATAAATTTTTAAAAAATATGCATAAAACCGCATTTATACTTCTTGTAATCGGCGGGCTGAACTGGCTTTTGGTCGGTTTGTTCAATTGGGACATCGGTTCGCTTTTTGGCGGGATGGACGCCATAATTTCAAGAATTATTTATCTTCTTGTCGGCCTTTCCGCCATTGTGGAAATTTTCGGGCACAAGAAGACTTGCCGAGAATGCGTCAAGAGAGGAGATTCAAGTATGCCTGAAGGACACCAGAGCGGCGCGGATTCGGGAATGTAATCTCTCTGACGAGGCAATCAAAAAAGCCTTTTTCAAAAGGGCTTTTTTGATTGCTCTTTTTCTGTTAAGATGGCCGACATGATTTGCGGGAAAAGATGATTATGAAAAAACAAAAATATCAGACGGAATGGAATTTGAGATCTTTTTTCAAAGACGGTCCGCAAAATGTCAAAAGAGAACGGGAAAAAATCAAGAAAGCTTATCTTTCTTTTGCCCAAAAATGGAAAAAGAGAACTGATTATCTTAAAAACCCGAAAGTTTTGAGAAAAGCCTTGGATGAATTTGAAAGACTTGCGACAAACTATGCTTCGGGCGAGCTTCGTTATCTTTTTTTAAGGGAAACAAAAGAAACTGACAATAAAAAAATTACGGCCAGAATTAACACGGCCCTTTCATACTATACCCCCGTCTTCAATCAGACGGAATTTTTTACCGTCAATCTTTCCAAGATTTTGAAAAAAAACCGAAATAAATTCTTGAAAGATAAAAACTTGTTGAAGTACAAACATTTTCTGGAGAAATCGTTCAGAGAAGGAACTTACACCCTAAGCGAAGCGGAAGAAAAAATTTTAAATTTGACATCTCCGGTTTCTCATTCCAATTGGACAAGAATGACCTCTTCCTTTCTTTCAAAAGAGGAAGCTTTGGTTTTGGATGAAAGAAATAAAAAAATAAAAATCCCTTTTGCCCAAATTACTCCTTTTCTTAAAAGCCGAAATAAAAAAACGAGACAAACCGCCGCCGAGGAATTTTACCGTATTCTGAAAAAACATTCTTTGCCGGCCGAGCATGAAATCAACTCTATCCTTCAGAATAAAAGAATCACTGATTCTTTAAGAGGTTTTAAGAGAGCCGATTCGGGCAGGCATTTGAATGATGACCTAGAAAGTGTTGTTGTTGATAAACTGGTGGACAGAGTTACAAAAGCTTTTAAAATTTCCCGCGATTTTTATTCATTTCGGGCAAAGCTTTTAGGCCTTAAAAAATTGAAGTATTACGAGAGATTTGTTTCCGTCTCAAAAAAGAAAAGCAAAAAATATTCTTATGCCCGGTCGGTTAAACTTTTAAATGACACTCTTTCAAATCTTGACCCGGAATTCGGGAAAATTTTTATGGATATGGTAAAAAACGGCCAAATTGATGTTTATCCTCAAAAGGGCAAAGAAAGCGGGGCCTACTGTAATCATGGCGGCAAAAAACAACCGACTTATGTATTTTTAAACCATAATGACCAACTCTCTGATGTTACGACTTTGGCTCATGAGATGGGGCACGCCATTAACGGAGAACTGGTGAAAAAAAATGAAAACTCGCTCAACCTCGCCCAGTCACTGGCCATGGAGGAGATTGCCAGCACCTTCATGGAAGATTTTGTTCTGGACAAGATTTTGGAAGAGGCGGATGACGAAGAAAAACTTTTTCTTTTAATGGAAAAATTGGATGATACGGTCTCAAGCATTTTCCGGCAAATTGCCGCCTACAACTTTGAAAAAGAGTTACATCAAAAAGCCGCGGAGCGAGGATTTTTATCAAAGGAAGAAATTGGAAAAATTTTTAAAAAACACATGAAAGCCTATTTGGGGCCGGTCTTTGAATTGGAAAAAGAAACGGAACTGGCCTGGATACATTGGGGTCATTTTCGCTCTTTCTTTTATGTTTATTCTTATGCCAGCGGTCTTTTAATTTCAAAATATATGCAAAAGAAAGTCAGGGAAAATCCCAAGTACATAAAACAAGTCAAAAAATTTCTCCAGACGGGTGGCTCTAAATCCCCGTGGCAAATCCTAAAAGAACTTGGAGCGGACCCCGCCTCGGGTTCGGCTTCAAAACTTTCAAAAGGAATCGATATAAACAGGGGAGTCTTTTGGGACAAAGGATTGGAGGAAATCCGAGCAAAGCTCAACAGAGCAAAAAAATTAGCGAAGAAATTGGGGAAAACTTCGTAGTATCATAGCAAGCGTGGGCGTTTCAAAAATGCACAGGCTACGCTTTATGTATTTCTGAAATGCGCAAAGCCCGTAGAATTCTTTATTCTTTTTTCGCTAGTTTGCCGACAAGCTCCATCAAAAAATAAAGTCCCAGAAAAGCTCCGATAAAAAGCCAGATGTCCATGATATAAAAGTTTAAATTATGTGATTTTGCGAAAAATTCTATCAAACCTCCTCGAGCGGCCGAGGCCAGGCAGGGGTCTGCCACGCACCCTAGGCCGGTATCATATGTAATAAACGGCACCATAAAGGCTGTGATGATGAAAGATAAAAAAAGTCTGGTCATTGTTATGGGGCTAAGATTTCTCTAGGCTTTGGCTTATCTCGGCTGTTTCTTTTTGCCATTCCAAAAGTTTTCTCTCTTTGGATTGTATTTCGGAATTTATTTTGTCAATTTCTTTTTTCCCCGTCCCAATTCCTTCCTGGATTCTTTCAAACTCTCTCTCTTTTATCCGAAGTTCGGCTTCTTTTTGATGAACTTTTTCTCGATCTTTTTGAATTTCTCTTTCAATTTGAGTGATATCTCTTCTTAGTTTGTCTAAATGCGGGTTTGTCATGTTTTTATTACTTAATTGCCATGGAGTAACCGAATTGTACCAAAAAACAGAAAAAAAGGGTATCTCAAATTTTCGCCTACCCACATTTTGGAATTTTGGACCGATGTAAAAAGGAAAGTAGGAGGTGTGGGCTATCAATATAAAGCCTTTATTTATGTCTTTTGGCAATAAATTTCATAATAAAATCTTTGCTCTGGTGTTTTTCTTCTTTCTCTTTTTCCCCTCTTTTTCCGGAAAATAACAAAAATCAAAAGCAAAAGAAAAGGCGCCTCTTTCGAGGCGCCTTTTCTTTTAATTAGACCTTTGAAACATTTGTGGCGCTTGGGCCCTTGGGGCCGTCAGTGACATCAAATGTTACTTTGTCTCCCTCGTGGAGAGAATCAAAAGATCCATTTTTTAACTCATTTGAGTGAAAGAAGAGGTCTTTTTCCTCGCCTTCGCGAGTAATAAAGCCGTATCCTTGCGGCATCAAACGAGCGATTGTTCCTTCTTGCATTTAATGTAAGAGAAAATCGAATAAAATATTCAAATTTTATTAATAAACTGTATGCAAAAACCCGACTTGTCTTCTCCTACAGCTTCAATTTGAACGCTCGTAATAATAGCATATAG
>PCTS01000029.1:1292-26175 GCA_002771565.1 Candidatus Campbellbacteria bacterium CG22_combo_CG10-13_8_21_14_all_43_18 | reverse complement strand
AATAAGCTCAAGGTCTTTATATGACTGCTCAAGAACACTTTTAACAGATCTCTCAAGTAAATGGGCTCTGTTATATGTAGGCAAGACAACACTGACTTTTGGATTATTTGGTGGCATTTTTTATTTCTTTATAGACAACAGACAAAATAGATTCATAAGAATAATTTTTCTTTATCCTCTCTTGCCCAGAGAGACCCATTTTCTTTCTCAATTTAAAATCAGAAAGTCGTTTTATATATTTGACCCACTCATTTTTATTTTTAGCATAAAACCCATCAGTTTCATCTCTTGCCACTACTTTTTGCTCTCCAACAGGAGAAACAATGACTGGCAATCCGACGGCCATATACTCAATGATCTTGAAGGCACATTTGGCCTTATCAAATTTGGTTTCAAGAATGGGCGCCACTCCAATATCAATACCTTCCTCTTTCAAGGCCTTGGGCACTTCATTTGGATTAGACCAGTTTAATTCATCTATAAATTTAACTTCGTAATTACCCTTAAAGTAATCCTTTACAAAAGGCTCGCCCTTTGAGCCAATAAAAGTAAATTTTATTTTGATGTCTTTCGAGACTTCTTCAAGAGCGTCTCTTAATACTTCCAAATGGCCGTCTCTGACATAGCTTGGTCCAAAACCCACCCAACCTATATTTAGGACATCTTTTTCCGTGTGCTTTATTGTATATTTACTGTAAATATCAAAATCTATAACAGTGGGAATTAATATAGTTTTCTCTGTCCAATTCCCTATTTTCTCTTTTATATGATGACTGCCACAAAAAACAATCTTGGCGTTTTTTGCCAATAATTTTGTCTTTAATCTTGAATGGGCCCATTCAGCATCATCCAGGTCATAAATTATAGGTACTCTCCTAATTTTTGAAGCAATGATTATCCATTTCACAATATCTAACGGAAAAAGAGATTTGTGAACAAAAAATAGGTTATATTTTTTATTAAAAAGCTTCTTCACGACACCCCACCATAAAGAAAACCTGCCTGGGTCCAAGGAAAAAAGATTATAGCCAATACCATGAACTACATCATATTCAAGGCCGTACTTTTCCTCTAACCTCTCTGCCAACTGCCAAACCCTCTGCCTAGAGGATGCGACATTTCTATTTCCTTTTGTAAAAAATAATATTTTCATTTTTCCAAAACAAAAAATATATGATCAAAATCATCTCTAAAAACTTTTGACTTTTTGATTTCAAACCCCGCCCTTTCTATAAGCGCTTTTATTTTTTTAACGGAAAATCCTTTCTTCCCGACTTCCCAATAATGTTCTTTCGTAACTTTATGCTTTTTCCAGAAATACGGAATAGGGATGAAAATGTCTATCTCGGGAAACTTCGGAATTTTCAAGAAAAATTTAAAATAACTGCCGGCGTAGGGTAATGATATTACGGCGGATTTTTTTGTCACTCTTCTTATCTCTCTCAAGGCCTTGGGCGCTTCTTCGTACGGGAGATGCTCCAAGACTTCCGCCGAGAGAACCAAGTCAAATTTACCGTCCTCCGTCGGAATATCTTCCACCGAAGCCAAAATATCCGGTTTTACGGTTTTGTCTATGTCCAATGTCGTTACGACATAGCCCATTTTTCTTAGATACTTTGAAACTAAGCCGCTCCCCTTTCCTATTTCTAAAACCTCCGCCGGAGCGTCGGCAAGATTCGAAATTTCCCGGACCTGATGCCAAAAGTTCATCCATCGGACCTTGTGGTTATATCTCAACCCGATATAGTTTTTTGAGTCAATCTGTATTTTTCTCATCATTTAAATTTATTTTTAAACAAAGACATCTTCCTCAAAAAAGGGCTCTTGTAAGTGTAAGTATATTCATCGACTAATTCCCCACCAAAACCCATTTTAAATTTTGTAATACCTTGTTTTTTTGGATCATCCAAATTAACCCCGGCCATATCTAAAAAATTATAGCCGTTTTCAGAGCCAAATTTAGCAATCTCATAAATAAGCCGTCTGGTAGAATAACCTATGATTTTCTTTAATTCAGAATCGCTTTCCTTGGATATATCAGAAAAAATATTTTGTATTCTTAGAGAGGGCCTTACATCATATACGGTAACAAAGCTAATAGGCTCTCCCTTATAATAAGCGACGTAAAGACTGGCAGATTCTAAAAATTTTCTGTCACGAAGTGATAATTTCTTATCTTTCCTAAAATTTTTATATATTTTATATATTTTCTTATCAATTCTATCCTCTCGTCGAAATTCTAAATCATCCATCTTGAATGTGCGTCGGACTTCATTTCTGGTTGTACTATTAAAATTAGATAAAATTTCCTTAATATCTTTTTTCAAATCAATATTCGCTGTCTTCTTTGAACTTATATTAGCGCTATTAGGGACATCGACTTTGTTCTGACTTATGAGAATAATCATCGGATACTTATTTTTCTCTATCCAATCGAGAAATAGCTTATCCTGGAAAATCATTCTGGCACTAACTGGCAAGCCAAATTTTCTATTTATATAAACTCCTTTCATTTTCGTTTTATTGTATTATTTAGAAGATAGAGAATTCCTGTTCTAACTTTAAAATCATTTATGTTAGACATTTTTGAGGTCGGTATTTTCTTAAGGTGCTTCCCCAAATCAAAATTTAAGCCTCTGCCATTACCTATTGTTATGTCATAATCTTGCTCAATAGCGAGCTCTTGGATTCTTTTATTAAAACTTGAGTGAGGATAAGAAATAGCAAAGACTTCCTCTCCAGTTTCTTTCATTATAACCTCCCTCGGAAGAGTGAGCTCCTTCATAATATCTTCTTCATCAAGTTTACTTAGTTTTCTGTGACTTACTGTATGACTCTGAAAATCTAAGTTGTTTAAATTTTCTCTTATATCCCCCCAGGTCATAAAAGTATTTTTCTCATTCCATGGATTAGACTTGCCAGAAGTATAATCGGTAACCACAAAGACCGTCCCTCTTATTTCATACTTTTTAAGAATAGGTAAGGCATAGTCAACGACGTCCTTAAATCCATCATCAAAGTAAACAAGAATATATTTATCATCTATCCTTTTGAGACTTTTAAGATCTTTAATTGAAATAAATTTATAACCGCTATTTTTCAAATACTCTAGTTGGTTTTCAAAATCTCTAGTATTAACAACCAGGTGTGAGTATGGAACTTCCGCCAGCGCCTCTGGTCTCACGCTATGATAACCAACACAAATAATATGTGGTCTCTGAAAAAGTTTTTTGTACAAATAATTTATTCCACTATAGTAAATTATTTTCTCAAACATGATTTTTAATTATTTCAACAATATCAAGCCCTCTCTTTTGCCAATTGTATTTTTTGGACTCCTCAAGTGCTTTCACTGAAATAGCATTAGCAAAGTTCTCTTCACCAAGTATCTTCCTAAGGGCTCTCTCCCAATTATCTGAAGTGGGTGGTTCAAGTAGTAAAGAATTTTCTCCACTCTTTAGTATTTCTTTTATTGGCTCGTTAACAAATGACACAATAGGCCTACCCGAACCCATATATTCAAAAATCTTTACCGGAAAGGCGCCCGCTTCTTCCCTAACATAGGGTACAAAGAGAACGTCTGAAGCCATTATATAAGCTGGCACTTCGGTTCTTTCAACTCTTTCCACTAAAATAATCTTATCAAAAACGCCAATCTCATTTGCTTCCTTTTCTAAATCTTCTCTATTTGTAACCCCAACCAACACTATTTTTACAGGCAAGTTTTTAATAGATTCGAAAACATTATAAAATTGATAGTTTTTTGTCTGACCAGTATAAGTAATCAAAACATCATTTTGTGGCAAAGATAATTGCTTTCTAATTTCATCCTTAGTCTTATTTCTTAGAGCATCAAAGAGCGATGGCTCATAAGCATTACCAAAAACAGTGTGGATATTTTGATTATGTTTCTCTAGTTTATTTTTTAAAGCATTCGTAATAGTTATGACAATATCAGCCATTTTTAAGTTTAATGGCCAAAGAATCTTCTCTAAAAAATTTCGTGCTGTTCTGTGAACTTCTAAAACAACTACTTTTCCTTCTTTTTTTAATTTCCTAACTTTGAAATAAAGGTTGAAGTCTCGATAGTAAATTACGTTTGAGTTTTTTATAGCCACCAGAGATTCTTCACTTCCCCACTCAAGAATACGTACGTGTGAAGCATCCACACCATGCTTTGATAAAACTTCAGTTTCAGATAAGAGTCTACCTTTTGTCTTAGACTTTGAAGCCACGACGACAACTCTTTCTCCTATAGCTTTATCTATAGCCTCAGAGGTTTTAAGAATATTAAAAACATGAGAGCGAGAGAAGGCTAGATTTGCTTTTGTTAGATAAACGATTTTCATTATTTATAACACGAATGACACAAATCCCCACACGAATACCACAAATTAATTAGCGATTCGTTTTGGTGATAAATACTTTTGTCTAAAATTAACAATAATACCCAATTTTAATTTACTTGTATCCAAATATCTTCTCATTTGATAATAATCTTCCTTGGTAACTATTCTTTTGGCCTTTATGTCTAAAATAATTTTGTCTTCAATTATAAAATCTGGGATATTCCTACGACTTTTTTCAGACTCAAAAGATGATTCTAAAGACTTCTCTCTTTCAAATTTTATCTTATTTTCAGTAAGTAATTGTTCCAGCATATCTCCATAAGATTTTTCACTCTTATGTCTACCTAAACTATTATGAGTATCGAAACACAAACCACACACTTTATAAGACAAGTCAGGATATAAAACTTTTTTTGAATTTATTAGTGGCATTCGTGTCTCATTCGTGGATTAGTGTTTTACATAAACTTGTTTATTCGATTAAATATATCTTCTTTGTTATAAAGAAAGTCTATACCTGTCATTATTATTAATATCCCAAGGACAGATAATAGTACTTTCTTTAGATAGGTTCTTATTTCCTTTTCCTTCCACCACCAAACCAAAAACATGGCGGAAAAGAGGGCGAGAAATGGAAAGAAGGGATACCTGTATCTAGACTCAACGATAACCGGAATAACGGATATGGGCTGGAGAAGAGCAAAAGCCAAGAAGAGCCGCGATTTCAAATCAGTTTTTCTTCTGAAGAAAATCCACAAACCAGAGAGTCCGAAAAGTAGCAGGACTCCAGTCCAAAGGCCGGAAGCACCCAGAGTAATGGCTTGGTCAATTGGTTTATTTTTGAGAAAACTCCACCAACCTGTCGGCCTAATGCCCGAGAAATACATGGTAGTCTTTCTAAACTGAAGCTCTACAAATTTTAAGGGCTCCTTTTTTATAAATTCAAAATATTTATGAAATCCATATGTTTCAAGCTCTATAATATGTAGAGTGTCTCTAATTCTTTGTTGCTCCGGAGTTTTCTCAAAACCACCTACTGCATCTGGATTATTGCCAATCCATAAGTCATAGCCTCCAGTGGCGGACGTGGGAACAAAGTGATTATAAATATGGAAATTTCTGATAGTCCATGGAGTCATTATTATAACGGTCGTAACAAAAAGGAGAGCTGTTTCTTTGTAATATCTCTTCCACAACAAGACACCGAGCATAATAATCCAAATCAAAAGAGTCGTCGGCCTAGTCCAAGTGGCAAAAGCCAAGCTTGAGCCCAAGAAGAAGGCGTTGATGAGTCTGGGAGTGTCAATGAGACGAAGGGCAAGCCAAATTGAGAGAGTTAGTAGAAACAAACCGAGCGTCTCGGTCATCAACATGGCTTGGAGTAAAATTAAATCCGGGGATAAGCCAAAAAGAAAGCCCGCCGCCAAACCGATTTCTTCTCCATATTTGGAAAATAATTGCTTTGAGATAAGAAAGATAAAGAGAACGGTCAGGACTCTGAAAAAAGCGTGGAATATCCAAATTAGCCAAAGATGGTGGCCAAAAAGTTTGTATATTGCCGCCAGAAAAAATTCAAAGCCGGGGCCCACTCTGGCAACGGCATTATCAAGTTCGGGCGCGCCTTCCAGAGACGCGTCTTCAAGATAACCGATGCCTTGGGCAAAATTCCAAGCAATATCGTCATAGGCATTGGCGTCAACTGCAGGTTCTATGCGATAAAAAAATGAGTAGCTTAAATTTAGAATAAATACCACCACCAACAAAATCATGAGGTGTTTACTAAATTTGCTACTCGTTTTTTTATCTAGTTCAAAGTTCATAAAGTTAAAAATTAATTTAAAACTTTTGGGTTTTGTGTTTTGTCCATTTTGATTTTGTTTGCATTTTGTCTCATTTGTTTATTTGGGCTTTTTTGCTTTAGCAAACAGGTTCATACCAAATTCCCAATAATCCAGATGGATAATTTCAAACCCCGTCTTTTCCAAATCTCTTCTCAATTCTTTCTTATTATAATATCTTTTGTGGTCCAGATATTGTTCGGCCTCAATAATCTTCAGCTTAAAAGCCAAAAACTCCCCAAGCGGCTTATTAAAATGGGTCGGGACCGTTACCAAAATTTCTCCGCCGGGTTTTAGTATCCTTTTGGATTCTTTTAAAAGCTCCAGATGATTATCCAGATGCTCTAAGACGGCAAGCATAGCCACCCGATCAACAGAATTATCGGCAAGGGGAAGCTCATTCTCTAGCAGAATTTTTTTTGTCTCAATATTTTCTTCCTTTTTTTCTTCAACTCTTTTATCAAGGCCAATGCCCTTTTCCATTTTTGAGGAGATGTTTTTCAGGAATTCGGCGTGCGGGCCGCAACCGATATCGCAAACAGTATCTCCATCTTTAATATGGGGCAAGACTTTATGCCACCGAAGCCAGCGAAGAATTTTGTCCAGAAATTGATTCACGATAAAATTAAGTCAAAAGTTAAAAATTAAAGGTCAAAAGTACGGGTAAAAAACTAAAAGTTTTGAATTTTGAATTGCATTTTTGCATTTTTGCATTTTAGCCCACCACACCAAAATTCATTGGTGTACGGGCATGCTTTTAAATTTCTATTTCAATAAATTGAAATAGATTATGTGCCAAACGGCCGCCAAGCCGTCTTTCCAATCTATTTTCTTGCCTTCTTCGTAAGTCCGCCCGTAATAGGAGATACCAACTTCATAGACTCTCCATTTCCCCCGAGCGGCATAAGCGGTAAGCTCCGGCTCAATTCCAAAACGCTTTGACCGAAGCTTGCTTTTGAAAGAATCCGCGGCTTCTCGGCTGAAGGCTTTATAGCAGGTCTCCATATCGGATAAATTAAGCCCGGTAAAAAAATTAGACAGGAGGGTCAAAAATTTATTGGCCAAAGCATGAATACTGTAAAGAACACGATGAGGGCCGTTCCCTTTGAAGCGCGAACCGTAAACGATATCGGCCCTGCCGCTTATGATAGGAGAAAGAACTTTGACATATTCGCGCGGGTCATATTCCAGGTCGGCATCCTGGATGATGACGATGTCGCCCGTCATGGCATGAAGGCCCGTTTTGACCGCTCCTCCCTTGCCTGAATTTTTTTCGTGGACAAGATGTCTCACTTCCGAATTTTTATTGGAGAAATTTTCTGCTATCTCTTTTGAACCGTCCGTTGAGCCGTCATCCACGACAATTATTTCTTTTTGGCCGATACCCGGAACACTTGAAGCTAAGACTTGTTCAAGCGTTTCTTTCAGAGTTTTCTCTTCGTTATAAACCGGAATTATTATAGATAGTTTCATAAAAATATAAAGTTAAAAATCAAAGGTTTTTGCATTTTGGTTTTTGGTTTTTGACTTTAAAATTTATCTTTAATAAATTTTAAAATTGTTTCGGCTCTTTTTTGCCATGAATAATCTCCGGCTTTTTCCTTGACTTTCTCCGCTCTTCTTTTCCCTTCTTCCGGATTATCCAATATCTTCCTGATCTCCGCCATAAAGTCTCCAGCATTATCCGGCTCGGCAAAATATCCCTCTCCCTCTCCTATGATTTCTCTTGCCGCCGGAATATCCGAGACGACCATCGGCGTTCCGGAAGCCAGATATTCTTTGATTTTGACCGGGGAACTGTAAAGTCTTATGCGTTCGTTTTTTGCGCTATAGGGGGCAAGCAAAATATCAGAGGCTTTCATATATTTTAGGGCGATATTCCGGGGTTTGTTCGTGCAAACAATAAATTCCATTTCCGACATCCTGTTTTTTAGCTCTTCAATTATCTCTTTTCCATATTCTTTTGTGTAAGTGCCGGCATATAAAACAATCGTCTTGCTTGTGGAGAGACCAAGCTCTTTTTTTAAACTTTCTTTGTCCGGCAGAGAATCAAATTCGCGCAAATCAACGCCGTTGCCAAAAACGGCTATTTTATTTTTGGAAATCCCGTACTTCTCCACGATGTCATCGGCTTTTTTAATATTTGTGGAGATGATACCCTTGGCATTCTTGAAAACTGTCTGATAAAGAAAGTCCGGAAATTTGCCTAAAGAATGATTCTCAAAGAAAAAATTCTTTCGGAATTTAGGGCTCAAATATGCGAGCCAGGCCGACAACAACAGATCTCGACAATAAAAAATCGTATCATCATCGCTTCGCTCAACTTCTTTTTTTAAGAACAAAGCATACCAAAAACTTCTTGGCCATAAATTCTTTGAAGAAACTTCTTTTATATTAAAAGGTTTAATATTGTAATCACTAAAAATTTTCTCCTTTCCCTCGCTTGCTTCCCTTATGTAAAGAAAAAAATCTGAAATCTCTGAAAAAGCTTCTGACATTTTAACAACTTGCAAGCGATTGGCATAATTTGAGGGAAAAGACAAAGGTGTCAAGTAATATAATTTCATTGAATTTAAGCCATAATCTGCCATAATAGGCGCACATATGGATATTTCCAATATTAGCACAAAAAGTCCGAAAATTGAGGATTTGGGGGCTAAACGAGGAGATTTAGCCTTGGAAGAGGTTTTAGAAAAAATTGCCTCAATCCCCTCTTTGGCTTATCCGCCGGTCCTTTTCCCCGACTTGAATTTCAAAATAAAAAATGAATCTCCTTCTTCTCTGGCCACGGCCACCAAAGGAACTATCGTGCCAAACCTGACCTCGCCTTCTTTGGGCTGTTCAATGGGCGTCATCGCCACAAATCTGGAGAAAAAAGACACCACTCCGGAATTTCAAAAGAAGTTCTACAAAGCTATGCAGGACCATTTGGGAGAAAGCTACGGGATTTTTGAAAATATCTTGGTCTGGTTTGGACTAAAGAAAAGACCCATTTTGAAATACGATCTCACTTTGAGAGAGTTTGATGACATTATTCGAAGAGGGGCGGCGGCGGCGGCGGATAGATTCAATCTGCCCGGAGAAATATTAAACAATCTTGAATTCAGAGGCTCGCTTTTTTCGGAAGAGGAGCAGAGAGCTTTGAATATTAAAAAAATACTGCCTCGTTCCTCATTTACAAACGGCAGACATGACCTCGGCTACGGCTTTAAGGGTAATCACTTTTTAGAAATCCAAGTCGTGGAGGAAATATTTGACGAAGAATTTGCCGAGAAATTTGGACTAAAGAAGGGAAATGTCGTCATTATGTATCACGGCGGCGGAGGCCTTATTCCATATCATGTCGGTCGATACTTTGCCAACCGGGGCAAGAAGCTGATGGGCGCCGGCTTTTTGGCTTCCAGAATTAAATTGGTGTTGCACTTCTTTGGCAAGATATTTTTTCATCTGCTTTCGGCCGATGGCATAAGGAATTTCAAGACTCGCTATAAATACTATTTCAGACCGGATGCATACCAGGAAATACCGATAGATTCAGAAGAAGGCCGGAGACTTTTCCAAGCCACGAAAGCATCCCTCAACTACAGTTACGCTTTTAACATCGCCATTTATAGAAGAGTAAAGGACGCTTTGGAGAAAATAAATCCAAAGATAAAAGCGAGGTTGGTAACGGCAAAGATTCATAACTCAATACATCAAGAAAAAGGCTTGGTGGTTCATCGGCACACCGTAACACGCATAAGTCCGAAAGAAACCAGTTTGATTTCCGGCTTTAACAATACCGCCTCTTTTCTTATTTTAGGACAAGATGGGAGCGATAAATATTTGAATTCCACGGACCATGGTTCCGGAGCGGTGATAAAAAAGTTCAAGGAGAATAATGCCTCCTCCGTAAAAGACGGAAAGACAATCATTCACAGGACAAAAGAACCTTTTAGAGAGGAAGTTTCTCACATCACCGACGAAGGTATAGAATATGTCATAGAGAGACTAGAGGAGAAAAACATTGCCAGGAGAGCCGTTAAATTAAGGCCAATTGCCAGCTTTAAAGGCTAAATGTGCCAATTTGCAAATCACACTAATACTACAAATGCCTACCAATAAAAAAGTGTTACCAGAATTATTGTATCCAAATCTTCCATACAAGATTGTCGGGCTCTGTTTTGATGTCCATAATGAGGTTGGTTCATATGCTAGAGAAAAACAATATGCCGGCGCCGTGGAGAAAAGATTAAAAAACGAGAACATATCTCACAAAAGAGAATATCATATAAATGACTCGGGGAATATTGTAGATTTTCTTATTGAAGAAAAAGTTTTACTTGAATTAAAAACAGTTAGAGCGTTGGCACGGCTTCATTTCAATCAAATACAAAACTACCTGCAACAATCAGAGATTAAACTTGGTTTGTTGATAAACTTTAGTGACAAATTTTTAAGACCAAAGCGTATTCTGAGGTCAAATAAATAATATTTGTAAGTATTGGGAAATTGGAATAAATTTGTAGATTGGAACATGATTAGTATTAAAGAATTACGAAAAATTACACAAGGGGAAAAGGTGGAAGGCAGGGAAAGGCCGTGGCTTTATCGTTCTCTTCAGAGAGGGCCTTCCATCTACATAACTTTTATTTTATTAAAAACAAGACTAAGTCCCAATCAAATCTCCTTTTTAAGCATTTTGGCCGGAATGACGGGATTTTTTATTTTTCTTTCCTCCGGATATTCCGCTCTAATCTTCGGAATAATTTTCTTCTATTTAAATATCCTTCTTGATAAGGTTGATGGCGAAGTGGCCAGATATAAAAAGATATTTTCTCTGAAGGGAATTTTTCTAGATAATATAAATCATCTTCTTATTCCTTCTTTGTTCTTTTTTGGTCTCTCTTTGCATATAGGATTGTACAGAGGTCTGACTTTATTAACCTTGGTGGCCGGTTTCCTGTCCGTTCTTTCCATGTCTTTAATCAGAACCGGCTGGAGTCTGCCCGCCCAAATTTACGCCAAAAAATATCTAAAGCACCCGGAGCTTTTTATTCTTCCGGAGACTTCAACCACTCCCGTGGAAGAAGCCAAGAAAAAACACTCTTTCATAAGTCTTATTTTGCGGGTCGTTCACCAGTTCCAGGAATTTTTTATGATTCTTTTGGTTTTTTTGATTGGAATAATAGCGGAAATAATGACAGAGATGATAGTCCTGGAATACCTGTTTGTCGCCTTTGGAATCTTACTGCCGTTAATTTTTCTTGAAAATAGCGTAAAAGGATATCTGTCAATTGAGTATAGAATTAGAAACCAAAAAGACAGGTTTGGCCCGATTTCTAGACACTAAGCGTCAGACTCCAGAATTTACGATACTGATATTTTGCAAAACATCGTTACATATATTCTACTATTCTAGTATTCTATAGAATACTAGAATAGTAGAATAGTAGAATCAGCTCCGTTGAGCTAAACCATCACAGCAAAGCAATATCATGGCTCAACGAATCTCCAACAAGCGGCTCCCCGCCGGCCGGCGGATGTGAATTGTTAGATTGTGCCTATAAATAAAATAGGCATGAGTCATTAAACAATTATCGATAATTGTTTAATGATTCTTTCTAAAACAAGCTGACGAATTGAGGCCAAACTTTTTCAATATCATACTCCTCGGCTTTTGTCGTTAAAATCTTTGATGAAATCGGGGCGTTTAAGCCTTTAGATATAAGCTTGGCAAAAACTTGCGGGTTCCTTTTTTTAGTAATGAATTTTTTAGATTCCTCCGGAATAATTTCACTTACTCCACCGACATCGCTTGCCACAAAGGGGACCCCCAGCGCCATAGACTCAAGCAAGACATGGGGAAAACCCTCTTCTTCCGAGGGCATAAAAAAAATATCTGCGGAAGCAAAGTATTGGCCGATATTTTCGTGGAAAACGACTCCTTCCAACCTGAATCTTTCCGAAAGATTTTTCTCTAAAATGCCAAATCGCAGTTTCTTCTGATAGGGGCCGCTACCGACAACGACAAAAAAATAATCATCCGATAAAAGCTCGGCCGTAGGTAAAATTTTATCAGCCCCTTTTCTTTGAGATAAATGATGAACAAAAAGAATTATTTTCTTGTCTTGCGACAGATTGAGTTTTTCTCTGGCTTCTTCCTTTTTCCAAACATTTTTTCCAAATTCTTCAAGGTCAATCCAGTTCGGCAAAACTCTGGTCTTCTCCGAGAGAAGTCCGTAGCGTTTAACATACTCGTCCCTAATTCCCGAAGTTCCGGTTACAAAAATCGTATTTTTCAAGATATATCTGAAAACTTTTTCTTCAAATCGCCCTCTTTTGTACAGCCATGGCATACCGCAGTTCCAATAAAAGACTTTGCCGCCTTTGATTTTTGTTACCAAGATAGCCGAGAGAGCCCCAATGAAAGAATAGTGGACATAAAAATCCGAATAGCCCTCGCTTGAAGCCTTGGAAGAGGCCAAAAAATTTTCACAAACCCTGAAAATTTTGAGCTTTTTTTTCTGCCGATAAATTTTTTTTATGCCGTCAATTTCCATCAACCCGCGGCTTTTTTCAACAATTAAAAATATCTCAAGTTCTTTTGAGACTTTTCCTAAAAAAGGATAGAGGTATGAAAAATGAGTATGAGTTTTTGCGTCATATTTCGGCAGGATATAGCAAATTTTTTTCTTCCCCGGAGCGGAGCCGCTCTCCGCCGCAAAATCGGATTTTAAATAATCGCTGTGAATAAAGACCTTGAATTTATAGAAAAAGAAGCTAATGACCCCGATTGTCCCGCTCAAGATAAACTGGGCCAGCATATACCAGAGGCCGAAGAGATCAACCAAGACATAAAGACCGAGCGTATTCAAAAAAAATAAAAAAGCCTGAAAAGAAAAATAATAGAAACCCTGCTTTTTCAAAAATGCGGTGTTTTTGTCTTTAAATGTCCAAAATTTATGGAGAAGGAAACCGACGGAAGTGGCTAAAATAAAGGCCAGAATAGCGGAAAACAGATAAAATAAACCAAAAATGTCGGTTAAAATAAAGAGAGTCAAGAGAAGAAAAAGAGCCCCCGTGCCTCCCGAAAGAATAAATTTGACAAGAATCCGCCGCTTATAAGCCAAGTCCCAAAAAAAAATTAAAATTTTTCTCATAAAATTATTTTATCCAAGCTTGTCTGTATTTTTCCAGATAATCATATTCGCCCCTCGGGAAAAACTTGTCCGATATTGTCGTGGCCCCCGCTCGAAGTTTTTCTCTAAGTTTGTCGTCGGACAAAATCCTTTTCAAAGCTCTTTCAATACACTCCGAATCCCCGGGAGAGCAAACCAGGGCATTAATATTGCCGAGGACATAGTCCCCGGCGATGCCGACATCGGTTGTTACGACGGGAAGGCCGGAGGCCAGGGCTTCAACCAAAGACAGGCCATAGCCTTCGTATAAAGAGGTGGAAAGATAAACATCGGCCGTTTTGTAGTAGGAAAGAATATCGCTCTGCCAACCTTCAAAAAAAACTTTTTTTTCCAAACCAAAGTTTCTGACTTTGGCCTCCAGATTTTTTCTTTCGCTTCCGTCTCCGACAATAACCAAAGCAACATCGGCTTTTGCTTCAGAGACAGCCTTAAAAACATCAATGGCCAAGCCGACATCTTTCTCTTTTTGAAGACGTGAAACCATTAAAATTATTCGGTTAAAATTTTTAAATTTCTTATGAAGGTCAAAATTGGGGTTCTCGTTTCTAATTTGATTTATGTCGACAAAAATAGGCAAAACGACGACTCGAGCTTTTATCTTATATTTTTTCAAAGCTTTTTTTGCCCGGATGGATACTACCCTGATGATGTCGGCTTTCGGCAGAACGATTCTGGCGATAAGAAGTCTTAATCTGTTCAGAAGATTTGACCGAAAATGCGAGCTTCCAAAGTCGGTGTGAATCTGAATCTGCAGAGCGCTTTTAAAAAATTTTGAGAGCTTCCAGGCGACCCAGCCGCTTTCAAACGGGTCCTGGGAACTCGCAACATCAATGCCGGACATTTTCTTACCGATTTTTAAGGCATCAAAAACATAATGCCAGCGATTCTTTGAATTGGTGGGAATAATCCAGGCGTTGCGGGCAATTTTCTGCAATTTAAGCCCAAGGTCGGCCGTAGAAAAAACAATGGCGTAATATTCGTCTGAAAGAGCGCTATATTGAATAGCCCGGCGCCTGACGGCGCTGTTTTTTTTGAATAAATTCCTATCAGATGAGATGGTTAAAACTCTTAACATATGAATATATTAGCATCCCGCTATTTTTAATATCTCCTCGGCTATCTCTCCATAAGAGTGTCTGAAACCGAAACGCTCAATCTTTTTTTTCTGCGCCTCATAATTATTATCATCGGCCAAAAAGAGTATTTTCTCTTTAATGTCTTTAATATCCATCGGGTCCGCAAAAATGGCTATGTCTCTAACCCTGTCGTAAATGCCGGTTTCTTTCGTCAAAATAAACGGTTTATTGAAAGCAATGGCCTCCATAATAAAATTCGGGCTAATCTCGCCGATTGAAATGTTCATAACCGCGTAAGAGCGGGCCATCTTCTTGAAAAGTTCTTCTTGTTTAATATCTTTATGGATTTCAAGTTCTATATTTCTGTTTTCTTCCCGGGCCAGAGCGAATGCTTCTTTCATTCTTTGGCTATTCTTAAACCGGATATCCCGACCGGCCCAAAGAAAAATTTTTTTTCGCGGAGAAAAAGCTTCTTTCTTCGGCCCGTAGAAGTTCTCAACGATGCGGGTTTTTGAAATGTCCGGACCATAGGCATTCAGAAAAATATCCCTTTGATATTTTGTGCTGAAAAGCAAAATGTCCGCTCTCTTTAGAACATACTTGGTCAGATTAAAAACTTTTTTTTCTTTGGCCGTAAACTTCGGAGCTGATTCATAGAAGCGGGACAAAAGAATCTCCGGCCCGATTCGTTCAATATATTGCTCCCACAAAAAATCCCCGCCCGTTCTGATAAGAAGTCTGGAACGAGTCAGGCTTCGAACCGCGGCCGAGGGCAGACCGACGCTCAAAGTATCCAGAGCCAGAATAAAATCCGCCCCGAGAGATTTTAGAAATAATTTTAAGAAATAAAACAGATGTCTTAGCCCCGATGGCAACCTTGCTTCCATTCCGTAGGTGACAATTTTGACATTCTGGCCCAAGCCGCGAAATTCTTTGGAAAGATTGTGGGCATAGTAGGAAGGCCCGCCCATCTTGGGGGGGCAAACCCCCGTAGCGATGATGATTTTTTTTCTATCTTTGAAAGGGTAAAAACTTCCGAGCATCTCTTTTGAAATAAAGTCCCAAGTAAAGCGCTCTTTTGTCATTTTTATGGCGTTTTGAATTATTCTTTCCCTCAATTCTTTATTTTTTTCAATTTTTTTTACGGCCTCGGCCAGGCTTTTGGGGTTTTTGACCTCGCAGAAAAGCCCAGTTTCCTCATCTTTCAAAAAATCAACAATCCCTCCGACGGGAGTAGCGACAACCGGAAGGTTTGATGCCATAGCCTCAATGAATGACACGCCCATGCCCTCCGATAAAGAGGGACGGACAAAGACATCGGAAAGCGCCAGATATTTGGGAATTTCGCTTCTATCAATAAACCCCAAAAATTTTACTCTGTCCAAAAGTTTTTCTTTCTCGGCCAAATTTTGAAGTTTGTAGAGCAAATGTCCGCTTCCCAAAATAAGAGCTTTGTATTCCGGCGACAAATAATTCAAGGAAAGAATAATATCTTCCACTCTGTTTTTTTCAACTAAACGGGAGGTGGTGATGATAATTCTATCGGTCTTTTCCAAACCCAGACTTTTTTTGAGCTCCTCAAGCTTTTCTTCCGGTTCTTTTTTTGAAAAATTTTTCATATCAACGCCGTTCGGCACATAAAAAATCGGGCCCTTGAAATTGTTCTGCAGAACTCTCTCTTCCAGATAACGGCTGATGACGGTAGCTCTGTCCGCCAACTTAAAAATCATCAGGTGCCAGGGGCGAATAAAAATTCTGTAAAGAAAATCGTTTCCGCCAACATACCGCTTAAGATGTTTTTCCTCGTCTCCTTCCTGAACGGAAAGAATCAGAGGAATTTTTTTGTTAAAAATTTTGAAAAGAGCGGCGGCAACGCTCATCTGATTTGCCATCATAGCCCAAAGAAAATCATATTTTTCTTCTTTGTTCAGTCTAAAAGCCTTGAAAAAGCCGTCAATCGGAGCGCTGAATTTATCAAGAGTTAAAAATCCAAAACCGACCCGATAAACATTAATGTTGCCGATTTTCTCAAACTTGCTCTGCCTTTTATTCAGACGAAGAGTAATCATGTCAAAAGACATATCTTTTTCGGAAATCTTGTCCGTAATTTCTTTAATGGCCACTTCTGCCCCCCCGACATAATCGGGGTAGTAGGCCAAACTGAAGATAAGTGTTTTCATAAAATAACAAAGATGGCTCTAAATATAACCATTTCTGCAGGTTAAAGGGCCACAATGACAAGGCTACTCTATTATGGTAAATCCTTCAACCTTCGCGTCTTTTTGAATATATAAAAGCCCAAAGGATGAAAGTAATATCAATGAAACCAAAAGAATTATCCACTTGGATAATCCTCCTCTTTTTGCTTGAGCCGGAGCTTCGTCCGTCAGAAAATCGGGGTCGTCCTCCAAATTCGACGGAGAGGAAGAAAAAGCGGACGAGGCTTGGGCGACAATTTCTCCCCGAATATCGACGCCGGGGAGTTTAACGGCGCGAGAGGGAGATGTTTCAAAATTTATGGAAGAAGCTTGGTTCGAAGGACCGGAAGAAAACGCTCCGGTCTTCTGATTAAAAGAATAAGCAACGCGCCCGTTCGGATAAAGAAGATTGACGGGCTCTAAAGAGCCGTTCAATAAGGTTCTCTCGCCGGGAAATGTAATTTCACCGTTTGGCCTGATATATGTATTTTCGGGAATGATAAAAAATTTGCCTCCGGCCTTTAATATCCATCTGGAGAGGTTTATTTCCTTGGCCGAATCGTTTTTTAATTTTATAAAAAGAACTTCGGCAGAAGAGATGGATAAATTGGACGGAAGAACAGAGACATATAATTTGTCGGTGGCTGTAAAATTCTCTGACGAAACTTCCAGAAAAACGGCATACTCGCCGGGATAAATGTAATTATGCAAGACTTTCTCCCCTTCCAAAATCGTCCCGTCGCCAAAATTCCAAAGATGTCTGGCGTTCTCCAGAGGCTCTCCTTTGACCCCCAGACTCCCGGCTTCAAAAAAAACATCCGCTCCGGAGAGAATGTTTTTTTCTCCGATAATGCTCGTTTTAATGCTTCCTTTGGGGAAATTGACCGTTTCTCCGCTCGTATTTCCTCCCGAAGAAGAGGCGCTTTCGTTTGGGTTGGGAGCGGCTTCTTTATCGCTTCCTTCACTGAAATTTCCGGGGGAAGGAGCCGCCGCAAGCCAGTTCTCTCCGAAAAGAGCCAGGCTTTCCCCGTCGCCCGCCGCTCCGGAATCCGAAAGATAGGAAACGCTGTCAATATCCTCCAATTCATCATTTCGGATAGCTAAAGTTTCCCCCGTATTGCTTAAAGAAAAAGAACTGTCAAAAATCGCGCCGTTAAAACCGGGGTGGTCAGACAAAAATTTGGCCGGATTATCGGAAATAATAGCGCTTCCGCCCGAAGGAAGATTCTCGTTTCCTTGGTGTAAAACAAGGTTATGATTGGTGCCATTTTCAAACAATTTCCAGAGAGAAAGGCTGACGGAAGAGCCGGTTGTGTTTGAAACCTCAATCCACTCCCGCCCGGCATCAGAGCCCGGAAGATCATACATTATTTCAGTAATGATAATTTGGCCAAAAGAAAATACCGGAAAAAACAGAAGAGACAAAAATAAGAAAACTTTATTTCTAGGTCGCATCAAAAACTCTTTTCAAAATATCCGTCGGCACCTCTGCGGACTTTTTAAATATTTTTTCTTCTCCCGCCAGCTCTTTTTTTGCTTCGGTCTCTTTTTTTGAAGTTCCTTCGGTTTGGCTTCCGACTTCGACGGGCTTTGGAACATTATCCCTCTTCAATTCGGAAGAAAAAGGTTTCGGCTGGAAAGTTTTTTTCTCCGACCGCATTTTTTCCGCGCTTTCCGGATGTCTGGCATGGACATCTTTCAAAACCGTTGATAAAGCCTTTCGAAGTTCATTGACATTTTGGGGGGATGTCTTGTGTTTTTTTCTTTTCTTTGCCCTAAGCCTGCCCAGAGAAACGACTTCCTGCAATTTTTTTTCCCTGTCGGAGATTCCGAACATTCCTTTCTTTAGAATTTCCGGAGTTTGCAAGACTTGCCTTTGCGGAATCTCCCGATGAGAGACATTCTCGGCTGAAACCAAAGCTTTTTGCGGGAACATTTTTTCTTTGTCTTGAGAACTTCTCGTTTTTCTTTCTCCGTCCAAAGCGGCGGCGCCGTGGATGCCTGTTTGATGCCAGCGAATCAGTTCTTCTTCCACAATGGCCCGCGGCTTGGAAAATTGCTTTCTTGACCGGTCAATAATCATATCTTTATAAGAAACCCGGGGAGGCGGAAACGGGGCGAGGCCGACGGCCGAAAACGGACGAGAGCCGACTCCGTCAATCATCAGTTTCAAATACATCTGGTATTTTCCGAGATTAACCAAGTCTTCAATTGTAAACTCCGGGGCAAGCTCCTTTTCCAATACTTCTCCGTCGTAGGCTCCGACTCTGAAAGTTATAAAAGTGCCGACATTCCCAAAAACGGCCTCCCGAACCTCTTCGGACATTTGTTCAATATACTGGTGGGCGATGGTCAAATTGAGTTTGTATTTTCTGGCTTCCGAAAGAATGTCGGCAAAACTCTCGTTGGCAAACGACTGAAATTCATCTACATATAAGTAAAAATTAGGCAATTTCTGCATCTGAAGAAGGGAGACATCGGCTCGGCTCATGGCTCCCAGATAGATTTTCGTGATAAGCATTGAGCCCAGAAGGTTGGCGTTGGCTTCCCCAACAAGACCTTTTGAAAGGTTGATGATGATTATCTTTTTCTTGTCCATCATTTCCCGAATATCAAAGGACGATTTTGGCTGTCCAATGATATTTCTGACAAGAGGATTTGAAATAAATTGTCCGACCTTGTTCTGAATGGCGGCGCCCGCTTCAACCATAAATCTGTCGGAGTATTTGGCGAATTCTTCCTCCCAAAAAGCCTTAACGGAGACATCCGTCACATTGGCCACGACTTTTTTTCTGTAAGCTTTGTCGGCCAGCATACGGTTGACGCCGACAAGGGTTGAGTCGGGGTATTCAAGCAAGGCCAGCATAATGTTGTTCAAGATATATTCCATACGAGCTGACCAGGCGTCCACCCAGATTTTCTTAAAGGCGCTCATCAGGCCGTTTGCCACCAAATGTCTCTTGTCGGGGCCGACGTCTTCCATAACATTGAAAGAAACCGGATTTTCCATATCAAAGGGAGCAATATAAAGAATATCGTCAATGCGTTCCTCGGGAATGTAGTCTAAAAGCAAGTCAGCCGTTTTGCCGTGAGGATCTATAAAGGCCATGCCTTCGCCGTTCTGGATGTCCTGAATGGCCATATTTTCAAGCAGAGTGGACTTGCCCATGCCGGTTTTGCCGATGACATAAACATGTTTGGTCCTGTCCTCCCGTTTGATGCCGAATTTGGTTTGTTTACCGCGGTAGTCGGTCAAACCAAAATATGTGATTTTATTCTGGCCTTCCATTTGTCTTAATTATATCAACTCTATTTGAAATTATGAATAAAAACGGGAATAAGAAAAAGCCGAGGCGCCTCCGGAGATGCGCGCTTTAGCGCGCGACTTTATTTATAAAATCTTCCCGTTTTCCCATTCATGATTTTTTGAAAGAGCGGCACGGGAGGCTTCCCTGACGAGGGCGCCGCTTCTTCTTCTTGATATTGTCAGAGCGAGCCCGCTACGGGGCAGGCGCCGCATCCATAGCAGGCTCTAGTGCGGACTTGGTATAGGTATTAGCGGCATCCCAAAGCATCCATGAATTTAGGCCGGCATCATAAGTAGCTTGTATTTGGGCGCGAACCATATCGGCCGTATAGTGAATCGGATAATCGTTGTCCTGAAGCCACGGACGCAATTGACCGGGTTTTAATTTGGAAATGACCTTTGATGCCGGAGTGGAGCTTGCCAGAATATCGCGCAGTTCATTAACCCGACGAACCGCCTCCGTCATGGAAAAATTTACAATTTCATAAGGATGAGCGTTGACATCACTGTAGCCCCGAAACCCGACGGGATAATGAGACGGATAGACCATGGGAGCGATGTAATCAAAATAGGGCAAGGCATTTTCCAAAACTTGTCCGATATTGAGGTCGTCTTTATTTGTCGCGGTCATACCAAATAAATCGGCCGAAATCGGAACGCCAAGCTCTTGCGTTTCTTTATCAAGATAAGCAAAGAAATCTTTCAGAATATCCGCCTTGCCAAAATCTATGTCGGACAGAACTTTTTCTTCGCTGAAAGGATAATAAATATCTCTCATATTTCCGTCCGAAGGAAATCTGATGTAATCAAAATTAAGCTCGTCAAAGCCGACTCTGTGAGCCTCTTTGGCTATCTTCACGATATAATCCCAAGTTTCGCGGCTACCGGCGTCAAGCCAACCAATACCCTTTCTGTCTTTCCAAACGGCGCCGTCGCTTTTTCTTTTAACCGCCAGGTCCGGTCTCAATTTAATCAGATGAGGGTCCTGAAAGGCGCTAATGCGCCCGATGGCGTAGATTTCCTTGTCATTCAGATATTTTATAAATTCTTTGATGTCGGGGATGCGGATTTCCGCAGAACCGATTTCATTCAGATATTCGTCTTCGGTTTCAAAAGAGATTCGGCCGGTATCGTCTTTGATGTCAATGACAACGGCGTTCAGCTCTGTCTCGTCAATGAGTTTTACGATGTGTTCTCTCAAACTTTGAGTTCCCGCGACCCAGCTTGTCATATAAACGGCCTTAACGGAGTCCGGCGTTTTCAAATACACGGCCTTGAATTTGTTTTCTTCCTCCGGCAAATCCGCTTCTTCGGCAACTTCTTCTGAATCGGCGAGAGAAAGAGAGTCGTATTTTATGGAAACAATTTGGGGAACGGCGAAAAATACCGCAAAAGCCGAGGCGGCCAAAAAGCCGTAAAACGTTATGCGGCCGTTGAATAAACCGCGTCTAAATTTGCTTTTCAAGGTCTTCCCTTTCGGGCTTGTTAATTTCCTTTTCACCCAATTCCTTTCTTAAAAGAAAAGATAGAATGAAAATAACCGCCCCCGACAGAACGGACAAAACATTGTCAAAAGATTGGGGCAGACCTAAAAAAGGCAAAACGGCCACGAGAACGGAAAGCCAAAGAATTGTTTTTAAAGCAGACATAAGGGCTATTATAGCAAATTTATTTTTTAGACATGCTCCGGATAAATTAAAACTCAAGAACAAGAAGTGTCAGGAAATGATAAAAACTATTTCACCTTTTACCTTGTCGGGGTTATTTAAAAAATATTCCAAGATTTCAGAAGCGGAGCCTTCTATTGTTTCCTCGTGTATTTTAGTCAGCTCTCTGAAGACTTGAACTTTTTTATTTTTTCCCAGGTGTTTGTTCAATGAATTCAGCGTTTTCATCAAGCGATGAGGCGATTCAAAGAATGCCACCGGAGTTTTAGATTCGGAGATTTTCTTAAACAGCGTTTCCCGGCCTTTTTTGTGAGGCAAGAAGCCAAGAAATTCAAAATGTGATTCTTTCAGCCCGGAGACGGAAAGAGAAGCGGAGAGCGATGACGGGCCGGGGACGCTTATCAAGTTTATAAGTTCGTTATGGCTAAAATTGACGGGTTTTTCATTTTTCAGTTTGAAAAGCAAGAGGCTTTTCAGCTTCCGAATCAAAATAGAGCCGGGGTCGGATATTCCGGGAGTGCCGGCGTCCGTGACCAGAGCGATGTTCTTGCCCGCCTGAAGCAAATCCAGAACTTTTTCCGGATTTTTTGCCTCAACTTTGGCGTCCAGCCTTTCCATCGGAGTTTTGATGCCGTATCTATCCAAAAGTTTGCGAGTGACTCTTGTGTCTTCGGAAAAAATCAAATCAACCTCTCCCAAAAGACGCAAGGCGCGCAAAGTGATGTCCTCCAGATTCCCAATGGGGGTGGCGATAATATATAAATGAGACATGGAGGTAATTTAACACAAAGCCCCGCTTCTTTCACTGCGGCATCCAAGTGAGATTTGCGAGCATCGGTAGATTGGAATCGATTCGCTCCGACACGCGGCGAAGCGGGCAGATTGATTGCATTAGAAGAATCATTTGTGGGTTAGAATTATGATTTGCGGGATAAAATAAATGGAAGAGGCGCGCCCCGCAAGGGGCGCGCCTGAGATGCGGACAAGGCTTCAGTCCAAGACTCCGGCCGCGCGAAGCTTCTCCTCAAGCGGCCGGAGAAGTTCGGCGCGAGAAAGATTGTGTTTCCTTTCAATCTCCCGAGCGCTGTCGAGATAAGCTCCGGCAGAGACCGGATGGCCGACGCGCAGAGAGATTCCCGACAAAACAAGGAGCGCCAGAATTGCTTGCTCCGGCTCCGTGTCCCTGAAGAGAGGCACGATTTCGGTAACAAGCTGGTGAGCTTTGAGAAAAGCCCACTCGTTTTTCCTTGCCCCGTCGAGAATAAGAGTGTCCTCAATCATACACGCGCTAAAAAGCGCGTAGGCAGAAAGCCGTGGAGGAGAAGCGTGGAGGGCAATCCGCGTCAGCAGGGCCGCATCCACCAGCCGCCCTTTCTTTCGCTTGATGCGAGCCCTGACATAGAATTGCCACGGCTCAAGCTTCACTCCGCGCTCGCGGGACAACCGCCACATCACGTCGGAGACCGCCTCCATTCGATAGTAGCAGAAAGCTCGAAGAAAGGCCCAAACCCAGGTGGAGGGCTTCCTTCGGAGAAATCGCCCGTTGGCGGTTTCGGACATCTCGTAGAGACTGTCCGAGAAGGCCGACAAAAGGCGAACCCTCTCTTGCGGAGCATTTGAGGATCGGAGAGATCCCCAGTAAAGGCGGAAGAGCTTCCCGAGTTCCGCCCCAAAATCCAACCAAGAGAAAAGACTGGCTTCTTTCATGCTTTAACTCCCTTCTATACTATCGTTCTATCGTTTTGTCCGGAAGATCTGTTTTTCCATTCTAAACTGTACAAGATATGGAAATTTAAGTCAACAAACTCTCCCCTATTTTGAAAACATCACCGGCGCCGATTGTCATCAAAAAGTCTCCTTTTTTCAGGTGTTTCGAGAGATAATCAGAACATTCGTCAAAGTTTTCTTTGTATTTTGCCCGAACTTTATTTTTATTTATCTCTTCGGCCAGCATTTTTGAATTTATGGAGCTGTCTTCCAATTCTCTGGCCGCATAAATCGGCAAAACGATTACCTCATCCGCCCGGCGGAAACTCCGGCCGAATTCTTTCAAGAATCTTTTTGTCCGGCTGTATAGATGGGGCTGAAAAACGACGACTATTTTCCCCTTAAAAATTCCCCGCGCTCCTTTCAATGTGGCTTCAATTTCGGACGGATGATGAGCATAATCGTCATAGACGCTTGCTCCGACGGCAGTTTTGCCTTTGAACTCAAAACGCCTCCAGATTCCGGAATACTCAAGAAGAGATTTTTTGATTTTCTTCTTATCAATTTTCAAAAGGCTTCCAACGGCCAGACTGGCGGCGGCGTTCAACAAATTATGCCTTCCGGGAACTTTAAGGTTTAGTTTCTCGTCAATAAATTCCGTGTAATCAACGATTTTTTCGGAAGAAATTCCGGAGAGAACCGGTTTAAGATTTTTATCCTTGGCCTTACAGACAATAAAACCTCCGAGAGGCACGCTTTGGGCAAGTTCGCGAAAAGCGCTCTGAATATCGGCCAGATTTTGATAATAATCCAAATGGTCCTCCTCAATGTTATTGATAATCAGAATCTCGGGCTTTAAGTTCAGAAATGACCTTTTGTATTCGCAAGCCTCTACCAAAAAAAATTTACCATTGCCTTTTATGTAGTTACTGCCGGAGCCTTTCAAGAGGGAGCCCACAATGACGCTTGGTTTAAGAAGGGCGTCAATTAAGACCCCCGAAAGCATGGCGGTTGTCGTGGTTTTGCCGTGGGTACCCGAAACGGCTATGGTACGAAAGCCTTCCGAGACGGCTCCGAGCATCTCCGGATAACTCAAGGTTTGAATCTTCAGTTTTTTGGCTTTCAAAAATTCCGGATTTTCCTTGGAGATAGCAATGGTGTAGACGACCAAATTAACATCTTTTTTTAAGGCTTTTTCAGAGTGGCCGATGTAAATATTTGCTCCTAGATTCCTTAGGTCTTTGACGACTCTGCTATCCGCGCCGTCAGAGCCGCTGACAATTTTCCCCAAATCAAGCATCATTCTGGCAATAGCGGAAATTCCTATTCCGCCGATGCCGATAAAGTGGACTTTTTTAATTTTTTCCGAATTAATTTTCATTTTGTCAAAGACAGACTTGTTTATTTCAGACTGTTTACCAAATCTACAAACTGATCCCCCCTGTCAAATTCATTTTTAAAGATTCCAAAACTTGTGGCCCCCGGCGACAATAAAACAATGTCTCCCTTTTTAGCCGCTTTTTGAGCTTCTTCAAAAGCCTGCGGCATATTGGAAACAAC
>PCTS01000029.1:0-1284 GCA_002771565.1 Candidatus Campbellbacteria bacterium CG22_combo_CG10-13_8_21_14_all_43_18 | reverse complement strand
CAAACCGCCCGGGGGCCAGAAGCGACACGATTTTGTTGGTCGCATGACCCTCAAAGAGAATTAACTTTTTAACCCTTCCGGCCATTTCTTCAACAAATTTCTCAAATTCAAGATTCTTGTCGCTTCCGCCGGCCAGCAAAACTATTTTAGGAGACTTCTCCGTATTTGCTTGGATAGCTTTCAGGGCGGCTATCGCGGCGTCCGTGATGGTTGCCGTCGTGTCGTTGTAGTACTTAACGCCCCCAGCCTCTCCGACCAATTCCAAGCGGGCCGGCACGCCTTCAAATTGTTCCACTCCTTTCTTGATAATTTCTTTATCAATGCCCAAGATTTCTCCGACTTTGATGGCAAAAGCGATGCTTTCTTTATTATGCTCGCCAAAAATTATCGGATTCCAATCATCGGGGACATCACGAACGCCGGTTAAAATAATTCGGCTTTTTATTTTGCCCTGAAATCTCTCATCTATGATTTTTTTTACTTCGGGGCTTGTGATTAAGAAATCTTCCTCGCTCTGATATTTGAAAATATTGGCTTTATCATCAAGGTATTGCCGGACATCGTTTTTATAGTAATTCATATGGTCATTCATCAAATTTGTGAAAACGGAAATATTCGGACTTATCTTGTCATAACCGAATCCTTGCAACTGCCAAGAATCAAGTTCCATGAGAACCAGGTCGCCTTCCTTCGCCTCCTTCAAAAGCGGCAGGGTGGCGAGGCCGCGAACATTCCCGCCAAGAAAAAACTTTTTGCCGGCCGTTTTTAATATATTTTCAATAAGATGCGTCGTGCTGGACTTTCCTTTTGTCCCGGTAACGCCAATAGTTTTGGTTTTGGAAAGTTTAACAAAAAGAGCCGTGCTCATTTTGACCGACACGCCGGTTTTATCCGCTTCTTTCAAATATGCCGAATCAAGCGGTATGCCGGCTGACTTTATGATTAAATCCCTGCGGCGAAAATCTTGGAGCCTATGCTTGCCCAGGACAAACTTTATGTTTGAAAATCTTTTTAGCGGCAGAAAAGAATCCTTCAATTCTTCTTTTCCTTTAATGTCCGTAACCAGCAAATCAGCCCCGCATTCGGCTAAAAACTTGGCATCTCCGAGACCTCGTCCCAGAAGGCCAAGGCCCATCAGAGTAATCTTTTTATCCTTGAAATAGGCTTTATGAGAATCCATCCGCCCATTTTAACACGCCGATATTGTTTTATAGAGATATTTATAATTTCCCGAAACAACAAGCCAAAAATATATACTATAGTATATACTATAGTATATTGCAG